>DATDHK010000378.1:0-20631 GCA_036521635.1 Bryobacteraceae bacterium
GTCGGACTGCAGCAGCTTTTCGCTGAGCTTGCGGAATATTGGCGTCGCATCTTTACGCAGGCTCGGCTCGATGTAATTCTCCGGGTACAGGAAGATTTTTCGATTCGCTTCCCACACGCGGTAGTTGGACATCCATTCCCACCAGACCGTGGGAATGCCGGCGACGGACACGTACGGCTCCAGATTCATGCGGCAGCGCTGCATGTAGAGCTGTACCGACGCGATGCCCTGCGCGATGCGCGACGTCGTGGCGCAACTGCTCATCTCCACGTCGATCAGCAGGAATTGATACAAGTCCGACGGCGTCCGGATTTCCGGGAAGTCCCGATTCAGGGTCCAGATGGCGTAGCCGAGCAGCGCGTTGCGTTTTTGCGTGTCGAGCGTTCCGGTGATGCTGGCGAACTGCACGGCGAACGTATCGGGGCCCGATTTCTGGCGCAGCGCATCCAGCGTATTGCGGGCGCGGGCGACGTACACGTCCCACGCCGCCGGCAACAGATTGCCCGAAGCATCCGCCAACGGCACGTCGCTAAGATGGTAAAGATTTTCGAGGAAATAGACGTCGACGCCCATGGAAGCGCCCAGGCTGAAGCAGCGTCTGAGCCGCTCGACGCCGGCCACGGTCTGGTATCCCCCATTCGCGATGGTGCTTCCGAACGGCCAGAATCGATCGGAAAGGAACTCGATCTGGCCCGCGTCCCACGCCGTGATTTCGGCGAGCGCCGCCAATTGCGCTTCCGGGCCAAGATTCGCCCGGTTCGCAAAATAGGCGGCCAGCGCTCCGGGGCGGGCGACGAACGCGCGAGTCAGCACCTTGTAAATGGATAGCGAGCGCAGACCGTCGAATGTGAGCTTGGTGGTATCCGCGATGCCGAAAGCGGCGGGATTGAATCCGGCGGCGTCGACATCCGCCGGCGAAAATTCCAGTTTGGAAACCCACAGCGTCGCGCGCGACAGCCTGGAAGCCAGGCAGTACACGTTGGCCGGCGGCAAGGCGCCGGGCGGCAGCGGACTGAGCAACGAACCGCGATAGGCGTCCAGTGTTTGGATGTGCTCGGTGAACCACAGCAGCCCCATCAGCAGTTCCGTGGGCGCCGCGAGAAAATGCGCCAGCCCGGCTCGCGCCTGGTCCTCCTGTGCGTTGCGGGCGTTCTCCAGCACCTTGCGGGTGTTGTTGATGTCGCTTTGCGCGGCCAGCAGAATGGACTGGACTTCGATGCGCTTCTGCGCGGCCAGATCGGGATCGGGGTCGGTGGTGAACAGGAACGCCAGCGGCCAGCTTTCGTTGAACTCTTTGGACACCACCCAGGCGTTCGTGACCGACTCGATTACCAGATAGTGCTTGCCTTGGTACGTCTCAGTCTTCAACAGCTCGAACGCGGCGGCTGAATCGGCTGCGCTGATGTCCGGGGTAATGAAACTGGCCGCGGTGATCGGGAACAGGAAAGCCAGCCGCTCATAGCTGAAGTCGACGACGTTCAGGACGATGCCGTACTCGTTGATGTAGCCCTGCGCCATCAAAGTTTCAAAGATCTTGAGGCTCTTGCCGGAGTCGACGTCCTCGGTTTGGAACGACCCCCAAGTCAGGCGAAGGTCGACGCTCAGCGCCGATAGATCGCGGATCAAAGTGGCCACGTCGGCTTGCGTGAACCCGCACTGGCAGGACTTGCTTTGCTCGCCGGTCAGGATGTATTGCAGCTCGTAGACGGTGAACGGCGATGCTTTCAGCCAGGCCGCGGCCGACTGCCAGAGCAGCATGTTGGCGATGGTCTCGTTCAATCCGCCGGCGGGCGGGAGCACGCCCGGATCGAACGGCAATACAGTGAGCGCGGGCGGCGTAATCGTAGTCGGGTCGGTGCACGGTGTCCACACCGGCACGTAATAATAGAGCCGCAGAAAGCGCAGATATTCGTCGGGCTTGAATTGCAGCGCGGCGGCTTGTTTCGTCAGCCGGTAGAGCCAGGTCAGGTTGAAAAGGTCGAGATTGAGGATACCCGACGAATTGTTGAGCAGGGCCAGCACGTAGTTGGCGACCGATGTCAGATCGTTGTCGTTCACCAGCAGCGCCCCCAGCAGCCGGCTGCGAATGGTGGCGTTCGAGGTGGCGGCATCGGGCGGAGGCGCGGGCTTTCCCTCCTGCACGGTCCAGTCCAGCGGACGCGCCGGATCGAACGGGATGGCCGGGTTCGCCGGGTCGTAAGGATTCTGCCCGTCGAGCAGCGCGGGACGATTGAAAATTTCGTCGAACAGATCCGCCGGATAGACGCCGTTTCCGCGGCCGGTCGTCTTGAGGTTGTACCAGAAGCTGCACAGGATTTCTACCGAAAGATTCAAGGACGCCTTCAGGCGCGCGATGCCGGCCAGGGCTTCAATAGCCGCGCTGTCGATGGGGGCGGTCTGCAATGGAGTTACGTTCGACGGCGCCGGATTGATAGTGACCAGCGCCCAGTTCAACTCTTCGGCGGTCCAACCCAGCACATTGTTCAGGCGGATGAAGCGGTTCAGACGGTCCAGGCGTTTCAGCGACAGGCCGGCGATCTTGTCATAGGAACGGAACGGGTCGTTTTCATCCACCAGGATTTGGAGCGGAGGCAATCCTTCGCCGGTATCGTTGATGAAGAACCAGCCGGCCACGCCGGCCGTCCATTCGGCGACGCTCAGATTCTGCGTCAGCAATTCGACTGTCTGGTCGCGCGAAAGGCTGGTTCGCTCGCAAAACGTCGCCACGATATCCAACGCCGCGACGGGGTTGATGGTGTACGATGCGAAGCCCGTCGTAACATTCCACGGACCGGCCAATTCAACCGGAATCTCTTTGGTGGTTGGGTCCGGCTGGCCCACCGCGATGACCGTGCGCACTTCGCCGACGCACTGCAACTGATCGCCGGGCGTGAGCACCGTGTCGAAATGAGTGGCTTCGTTTCCAAAGGCAATGGGGCTGCCTTTGTCGAATCTCATCTGGCCAGCGCCGTTCAGCCAATGCGAAACCATGTACGAAGCCGAGCTTGCCGGCGCGGTCCAATCCGTGTCCACGGTCAACTGCGTCGCGCTTTGGATGCTCTGAACGGTTCGATACTGGCCGGCGCAGGCGATCACGTCGCCCACCGTGACAGTGCTGCCGAAACTTGTGCCGTCGGTTCCCGTGACCACGTCGGCGCCGGCCGAAAACGTCAGTTTCCCGGCGCCGCCGGCCAGCGGCAGGAACATCGCCTGGTCCACTGGATAGCCGAAGAATTTGCGGACGCTGGCCTCGTCCGGCGCGGGCGTTGTGACGATGTCGAATTGCTCGATCGACAGCTTTACGTATTCGCGCGCGATGTCGCGATAATCGGTGATGGTGTATTTCGAAGTGGCGTCGGGAATGCCGTCCACCGGCCACTCCTGGTCCACCGATGCCTTTAGTGAAGTAGCGTCGTAGGCGATGATGGTCCGCTTCTCTCCGGCTCCGGGGCCTGCCATGATCGCAACCACCATGCCGGTGTAGGCATTTGTCACCGGCGCCGAACCCGCGGCGAGAGTAATATAGGCGGGCGCGCCGTTTCCTCCGCCCTGCGCCGTGCCGAACGCCGCCGCCTGTAGCAGCTCCGCGAAAATCTCCGCCAGTGTCGATTTCAGATAACTCAGATACACGCGGATCTGGTTCAGCGGAAGACTATAAGGAAGGTTGAAAGGATAGGGGGCCAGCGCCAGCGTCTGGTACGTGCCGTTGGGGCTGTCGCTGGCGATTTTTGCTTCGAGCACCTCATTGACCAGTTGCAGATAGGGGATGATTTCGTTGGTGTTCCGGCAATCCAGCAACATCGTGAACAGATCCGGACGCCTGCTTTCAAGCTTCAGATCGTCCGGAATGGGATTCGCCTCGGTGATGTACTCGTCGGTGATCCGCATGATGTCCAGGAAGTACGCCGCCGGGCCGTACATCGACTGGCAGTGCTCGCATTGGCAATGATCCAGTCCTCCAAACAGAGTCTGGTAGCTGGGGATGTTGGTGAAATACCGCACCGCATCCTGGTCCATGTTGTACGACAACATGGCGCGCGAATAGGGCGACGTGATATCGCGGACCGCTGCGGCCAGGTGCCGTGCGCGAGCCTTGACGCTGGAAGCCCGCCGGTACGTTGCGTGCGCCGCCTGTTCGTCTCCGCCGAATGCGCTCGCGGAGCGCTGTACAAAATGACGCTCGGAAATGGACGCGATCGCATGCGCCGAGCCGAATCCGGCTTCCATCAAGCGCGTGGCTGTATCTTCATCCCCGCCGAGATTCAAGAGGCGCTGATAACCGGCGGCAAGGGCAAGTTCCTGGCCGCGGTCCGCGCCTCCGAAATCGAGCGCGGCGACGGCCGCATGATTGTGAAAGTCGAATGTCTCGACATCGAATTCCGGATTGCGCTCGAAGAAGCCCGTTAAACGTTCATTCTGCAGTTTCATCGAATCCCCTATCCCTGGAACCCTCCCAGCTTGCGCTGGAAAGTGGCTTGTACGGCGGCAATCACCGCCGCTTGGCTGGCGAATGTCTGGCCCTTGAATTCCTTGCTGTATTTGAAAAACTTCCTCAGACTGTTCGCGGCGTAATAACGCTCGCGTTTGAACTTTTTCCTGTTCAGGACGTTGTTGTAGAGGCCCCGCAACGCCTTGGCGCCGCCCTTCTGCGCGCCAATGAAGTACGATCTCCGGCCCTTATCCCCGCGGGCGAAGGAAGCGCGGAACCCCGAACGTTTTCCGCGTTTGATGTTGTAGAGCTCGATTGTGCCCAGGACGCCGCCAAAGGGCGATCGAAAGGTTTCCGCAACGGGAATAATGGATGCGAACAGGGGCACCACTTTGGCCACTTTGCCGCCATATGTGCCGGGTGTCGGCCCGCCTTTGATCACGTCGATTACGTCGCTGGCGACGTCGGAATCCACGTGGACGGATTTATCTATATGCCCGACCATGTGATGATAAGCTCCCGATACGCCCGGATTCTTCGCCTGGTAGTCAGCTTTCATTTCCCAACTGATGGTCTGGCCCCCGCTGGTGACGCCGAAAGTATTCGGCGCGGCTGTTTGCAGCACGTTCTTGACTAGCTGGAAATGCTGCTGCTGGTTGGTAATCTGATAGGTGGGGCCCACCTGCGGCGGCACCGTTGCCGTAGTACCTGTGAACAGACCGCCGGATAGAGTAACCACTTCCTCGATGAGCCGATGCCCACTCACCTCAATGTGTCCACCAAGGCCATCGGGCACCCTGAGACTGACTGGTGTGTAGTTGTAGCCCAGTTCATCGACGTGGACCAACGGGTTATTCCCGGCGAACGCGTACAGGTTCAGCCCGTCGATGTCGCCCGCCGGGTCTGGGTTGATCCAGCGGCCTAACCACGCCGGCAGGAAGCGCGCGCCGTAGTCGTACAGGCCGGTGGAGTCGTCGGCTTCTTTGCCCGAGTAGCGATAATCCTTGGTCTCTACCTGCGCCTCGCTGCCGCCGGCGATGATTGCCGTGCCGCCGAACGGGTAGTACTTCTCGACGCTGATCAGTTCGCCCGTTTCGCCGGTTTCGAGCACGGACGAGCCGAGGTAATCCGTCAACTGGTACCGCAAGTCGTAGGGGCCGGGCTGCGGCGGATAATTCAGGATGACCGCGGTACGCTTGTCCACTTGTACGTGCAGCGAATAGCGGTCGATCTCCGGCGCGGCTTCGGGCGGCAGTCTGCGGTAGACCACCATGTGGCCCAGGTAGACGGCGTCGTCCACTCCGGCCAGAACGCCCGCGCTGTCGTAATGCTCAAAAACAGCCCGGACACGCTGGCTATTGTTGTCGAAGCGGAAGTAATCGCGGTCCCATTTGCCGTCGGAGCGCTCGCTGCGCCCGACGTGATCCAATTGGTTGGAATAGCTCCACTCCATGCCGCGCACGTTTTCGAGGTACAGCAGATTGCCGTTCTCGTCATACTCCGGGTCTACGCCGTTGCCCAGGTAGGCGCGATTGTTGCCCTCGCCGATCGGTATGGCGCGATCCCAGGAAACCGAAGGCGCCTGGTGCAGCACGTTGGTCAGATTGTTGCCGTCGTCATACGAATACGATTCCGTGAATGTCTCCAGGTCGTGCAGGTTCGCAAGCTCCGGCGGATCGATCTGCTCAAAGATGCTCTGCTTGAATCCCAGAATATGCGTGTCCTTGCCGATATCGCGATGCTGCTGCCCGCCGGCGATGAGCAGCCGGTATATGGCGTCCGTGGTGTAGTCGGCCAGTTCTCCGGAGGGCAGCGGAGCGGGCGGGGCGTAGTCCCGGGCGCGCGTAAGATTGCCGACGGGATCGTAAGTCAGGGCCGTGTTTTGCAGCACCGGATTTAGCGGATCGACGCTTTCGCGCCGGGATACGATGCCGATCAGGCGATTGGTGGTGAACTCGTAGGCGCGGCTGTCGCTCACACCGTTGCCGTATTCGGACAGCTTCGGAGCGCGATTCGCGTCGTAATCGATTTTCCGAATCGCCCGCTGGGCCGCGACACCCGGCGGCGTCACGTCGGCTTGAGACACCATGCCGGAAATGTCGTAGAAGGGGCGGTACTCGCTGCCGCCCGGAGTCTGGCGCAGCGTAGTGCATCCCAGAACGTCGGCCCATGACCGCGTTGTGAATCCGTCTGTTTCAAGCGGTACGGCGACGGGATCGCTCCAATCGATTTCAGTCGTATAGTCGATTGCCAGTTGCCGCGAAACGGCCATGGCTTTGCCATTGATGCTGTAACTATCGGTGCGTTCCAGACCTGCCTGATCGTAGCGGCGGTAGATCTGACCCATCAGGTTGTAGGGCTGCGCATCCGCCGGAGGCAGTGAGTCGCCGTACACCAGCCGCTCCACCATTCGCGAATCCGCCGTTAGCGAGATCTGCCGGTCCAGCAGATCGTAGTCGCGCATCAGGTGCACGCCGCGGCCATCCCAGACGTTGATGAGTTTGTCGTTCGCGTTGGGGAGCAGTAGCCGCAGGCCGGCGTCCACACTTTCGGAGCGCAACGCCTGGCCAGTCATCGACCAGGTCTGCTTCAGATTCACGATGGGCGGTTGATGTTGGCTCAGGCGCGGATCGGAACTGGCGACGGGCCGGCCCTCGATGTCCCGTACGACATGCGTGGTGAGGTACGCCAACTCGCGCGGCGGACCGTTGGAGACTACGTTGATTTCGACCGAAAGGCAGCGCCGCCCCTGATTGTCGAGAATCCCTTCGATCGGCGTGTCGAAGAAAAGCGCGGCCTTCTCCAGCGCATTGCGCTCGTCCGCGAAAGCGGGATCCGTGTCGTGAATATGCTCCTTGTAGTACTCGGAATCGACGACCGTGTCGTCCTGATCGAAGAATTTCTCCACCCACGGTGCATACCTCGTTTTGGTGAAGAATTTCTTCGGAGTCAGCATGTGGATCTCGCGCATCGCGGCGTCGTAGCGGATCACGAACGGCGGCGGCGCTACGTCGGGAGGAAGCGTGTCCGGAGCCTGGTAATCCGGGCCTGCGGTGAAGAAGGGCAGGTAGCGGTAAACCGGCTTGCCCTTGTTGTTGTAGATCACCGATTTCGAAGTTGCCCAGCCATTGGGGGCCAGCTTCTTCGTCTCCAGCTCGCGGCCCAGGCCGTCCGAATAAAAGACAGTTTCCAGAATCTGATCGGGCGCCGGCGGTACGGCTCCCACCACCCACTGGGTTCGCTCCAACAGCACCAGGCGCGGCGGCTGCGATGGGCTTGCTGTCCAGGCGTTGAAGTCGTAGTACACGAACGTCGACGCGCCTTGCAGATAGTGCGCCGGATTGTCGATCACGGCTTTGAAGTTTTCCACCGCGCGCCGCTCGTGTGCCGTAAACAGATCGGCATTGCCCATCGGCTGGCCGCCTTCGTGCCCGAACAGAGAGGTCACGATGACATTGCCCAGCGGATCGAAGAGCGCTTGCGAGAGATTGCCGTTTGCGTCGCGAACCTCCTCGGGCAAAAGGAACGCATAGTTCGTGCGCGTGGCGGTCTGCTCCAGAAAAACGTCGCCGCCGGCGTTCACCGAAGCAAGCTGCCGCATTTGATACGGCGCGATAAAGTACCGGTCGTACAGCGCCTCCATCAAGCCGCCGAAAGGATCGGTGGACTTCGACGGCAGGCAGAATTCGCCGTCGAGCGACGTGTAGAAGTAAGTGGCGCCATTGGTCCACCAGTAGCCGTCGGCGAAGATGTATCCGCCGCCGCCGCTGCCGGTTGAGGTCATCATCGCGGGCGTGACCCGGCCGTCATAGACGGAGGTGAGGAATTGATCGGGAAATACCGCGCGCGCGGTGTGGTGCTCCAGCGCCTGCGGGCTGATCTCACTAAGCGGAAGCGGCTCCGTTTGGGCGGCGTTCCAATAGTAGGACCGTGCATGCACGTACAGCCGCGCCTGCTTTACGCCGGAAGCGAAGGGCTGGCCGTACTCGATTGGATTCGCCATTGCCTCCGCGGCCTGCGCCTTGACCTCGCCATAAGTGAAGTGGCCGGATGGAGGCAGTACCAGATTGCCTAACTCATAGTCGAACGATTCGTACTCCACGCCCAGCCTGCGCACGGGATGGGTCATGTTCGCGAAGAGCGTCCGGGCCAGCGTGACGCGGAGCTGAAGCTGATCGGCATGAATTTGATCGGCGGGATTAGCGGATTCAACCGGCGGGAGCAAGCGGCGCGGATAGTAGGCGGTGACGGCTTCGACGACCGACCCGTAGGCGTCGACTTCGATTGCGAAATCGTGCTGCACGCGCGGGTCCGTGGGAATGCGGTCGTACGTCGACAACATCCGTTCGCGCTCGAAGACGAAGAAGGAGGGCCATTCCCCCGCCTGTTCCATGCGCACTTCATAAGACTTCTGCTCCACGGTGAGCGGAGAAATCTCCGGCGGCAAGCCGTCGAGTCCGTACACTTCACTGCGGATCGGGCGCCCGGCGAGTGCGGCGAACGCATTGCGCATCAGATGAGCGTTGGAGCGGTCGATGTCGGCGCCGAATCCGTCCGCTAGCGTGAACTCCAGCGGATCGCCCTTCCAGAATTCCTCGTAGTACTGGCGCTCGATCGCCGGCGCGTCGAGATACGCCCCGGTGTGAAACCAGGATTTCGTGAATGCGGCGGGAACGTGCGTCTCCTCGGTGGTGCGGCGGAAGTTCGCCGTTCGCAGCATGCCGGGCTGGTTATAGGAGGGCAGATCCTGGGTGTCCCAACGCTCCACGAAGCCGAACCCCCGGAAGGAACGCTGCACGGGATCGAAGTAGCCTTCGTGATAAGCGAACCGCGCGACTTCCTTGACGCCGGTGGCTTCATCCAGGGTTTCCACCAGATCCACAACTTGTACCGGACTCGGAAGACGCGTCACCCACGGGTTCCCGGCGCGCTTATCGGCCAGAAAGAATTGCGTGGAGCTGACGAAGCGCAGCGCGGTCACGGCGCCCATGTTGTTCTTCACCGACGACAGCAGATAGGGTTGGCGTCCGCCCGTAAAATCGCAATACCAGTGCCTTGCTTCCGGTATCGCGCGCGTTAGAATCGCGGCCGGCGTCCCGCACCCCGTGATGTCGAAAAAGCTCACCTGGGCGAAATCGTCGTACGGGGCCGGCAGCAGGATCTCGATGGGCGCGCCGAAGCTGTTGCCGCTGCGGTTAGGATAGATCGTCAGGCGGTCGGAATAGATGCAGATCAGGTCCGCCAGCCCGTCGCCATCCACGTCCGCCAGGCGGATGCGGCCGCTCGTGAGCGGCGTGGGGAAAAGAGGCGAGTCGCCGAACGTCACCACTGCGCCGAAGCTGCCGTGGCCCATGTTCGGCCAAACTTGAACCGATCCGTTATGCACCACCACGCGATGGGTCAGGCCATCGCCGAACATGTCCGCAAAACCGGTGAAAGAGGTCGCGCTGGTCTCGCCCGGAGAGGGCATCCCCGTGGGGGCCAGTTTCAGAAGTGGTTGGCCGTAACCGGCCTCGCCCAGAGACGGATAATACTTGAGCAGAAACCGCTCGGACAGAAGCCCGTCCATGCGGCCATCGCCTTCCAGATCCACGAACTCGATTTCGGGATTCGTGTAATCGAGCGGATAAGAAGTAAAGGGGCGAAACGGCGACCACCCGCGGCTGGGGTCGGACTGATACGATCCGCCGGCCAGATCGTTGGCCACAACCAGATCCTGGAAGCCGTTTCCGTTGACGTCCGTGAGCAGGGCTTCTCCAGCCGTGAGATTGCGGGCGATGGGAAATTCCCGCGGGATCTGAGGACGTTGATAAGCGCCGCCGCCGAGAGGCTCCCAAAACAGCGTGGAGGCGTTAGAGCTGTTCAGGAATCCAGGCAGCCCTTCGGCGTACAGATCTGTCGGAATAAACTGCGAGCTCACATACCCTGGAATGCCCGCCCCGGACTCCGATACCACCGGCCGGAATCGCTGCCCCTGTGGATCGAATTTGGTGTACTCGAAGTTCAGTGGCGGCAGCGCCAGAGTCTCGTAGTCGCCGGGACCCGTTTGCCGGTAGCCGGCCTGCCGCACCGCCCGAAGAAACGAACCCGACGGCGATTCGTCGTACTCGAAGGCTGTCAGCCGCACCGCAAACGGAGCGCCGCCATTTTCGCCGCTGAACTCGTGGAACGTCAACGCTCCACGGCACAGCCGATAGGTCCGGATTTCGAATCCCGAATGATAGGAGGAGAACGGATCCGGCCGCGCTTTCCAGGTCGACGGGGGCGCATCCGGATGCACCAGATCATATTGGCCGTAGTCGAAAACCACCCGCACGGCGAACCGCTCTTCGCCACTCTCCGGGTCGGTGTAATTGCCGTACTTGATAAAACTTGGATAACGGTTCGCGGTACTGGACCGGTTTACTTCGTAGATGGCAGGCGGTACGTTTTCGCGATTCTCCGCAATGTGACCAAATTGTGTTTTGTTGCCGTACGCATCGGTGGTCCGTTCGATCATCCATTGCCAGGTATTTTGGGGCAGGCGCGGATCTGAAATCCGCCCGAGCGGCGTCTCGCCGTAGACTGACACGTCGCCCTCGCGGCCGAGCACGCGCCAGTACGAAACGCCCGAGGCGTCCGTCCACATCTCAAATTGAGAAAATGCCTGCTCGTTTTGAGGCCGGTAGATGGTTACGGTCCAGGTCCCGCTGAGGTACGGCGCGTCCGTGGTCCGAACCAGGTCGCCGGCTTCTGAAGACACAAACTGGTCGGCGCTCGTATAAGTAGGAATACCCAGCCTGGTGTTGCGGAATATCGCCGGCAAAGCCAGACGGAAGCCGATTCCGAAGACGCCGTTCGAAGTCGCCGAATCGTAATCGAGCGCAACCGAAGGTTGGGCTTCCCGGCATGCAGTGAGGGGCAGCGGAATCGAGAGATTGGCCCGCCCGGTAAATGGGTCAGCCGCGAGCTTTTCACCTACTCCTTCGAGGGTTCGCCCAGCCTGCGGCATCTCGATGCTGGGAAGATTGAAGGCTGCCTCTCGGTCGATGGGCATGTTTCAAAGCCGTGACTGTACTTTCACCGCAATGTCTCAGGACTTAGTGGTGATGTTACCTGGAATACGCTTGCAACTGGGCTTACTTTCCCGGCAATATCGGCTCGCACGACGGCTTTTGCCGCGTCGGGAAAATAATAGAAGCGCGATTCGCCAGTATACACCGAATCGACGCGCAATCAATCTCTTTTCTTGGAACAATTGCGCTGTTGTCGAATCGTAACATTGGACGTGAAGCTATCTGCCCGGAAGGGTTGACGTCCACCTGCCCAAAGCTTCATAATCCAAAGAATCTCAGAAGGAGCGAAACTCACTGCGCGCCGTCCAACATATGTTGCCGCTCCTTTTTGGCGTGTTGTTTTGCCTGCTCTTCTATTCGTGGTTGCGCTGGGGAATGACGCCCATTGCGGCGTTGGTGGGTTCCGTTGCGGGCTTGAACAAGTTGTTGCCTTTCCGCGTGGCGACTCTTGTAGTTCAAGTGCCTCTCTATGGAGTTCCCGGCATCGTGATTTATTCAATCCTGAGTCTCGTTGCGCCCGATTCGCTGGTCCCGTTTGGCGTCAGCGCAACCGGCCTTGTCGACGGAGCCCTGGTTGGTATTGGCCTGGCGGCCGCGGGCAGCGCGCTGGGGCGAGGCTCCCTCGTTTTCACGACTCTTCTCTTTCGGCGTGGAGGCGGCCGTCCGAAAGATCCATTTAAGGAACTTGAATCCTTTGCCGATACTGGATGGCTGCGCGGCTACAGTCTCGCGCAGAAATACTGGCCCCGCGCAGGCTATTTGCTGGCATTCGTTGGTATCGCCGGCGAGGAGTTTCTACACCGGGGAATCGTACTTCCGCTTTGCGTCAAGAGCCTGGGAGTCAGGTACGGGCTGATGCTGTCGATCGCCATTTTTGTTTGGTTTCAGGCTATTGGCATGCCGTCCTTATTGGTCGCACAGGTTCCCATGGCGGGAGCGCTCGTAATTGGCAGCGTGCTCGGGTACCTGGCCATCACCGACGGGCGAATGTTCCCGCTCGTGTTGGCGCATTTCGTCTTCTTCGTGTGTTTGGTCTACCTTGGTCCCAAGGCCGCTGAACTTCGCAAGGGAGGAGCCCGGGCCCAGTATGCTGGATATTGAGCGAAGCACTGTAGTTCCGGTGGGGGCGCCCGAGGTTTTCGCCTTTTTGAAGGATGCCAACAACCTTCCTCAATGGAATCCCGCTTATAAAAAGGTGTCGCCGCGCGGCAGCGCCTGGCTGGTGGAATGCGAATCCCGGGGATATAACTACGAGCTTGAAATCACTTGGGAACCCGACGCGGCGAGTTATTGCGTTGACTCTCGAAATTTGCGCGTAAATGCTACACTCAGGATCGAGATCGCAGCAGAAAGCGCGAATGAAACGCGGATAAAGTATTGCGGCAAGTTCGAGATGGGAACGGGAATCACCGGCTGGCTGGGAGAGAAATTCTTCTGGTCCAGAGTGTTTGAAGAGCGCATGAGCGACGCAATCGCTGCTTTGACGGACATCTTTTCAGTGAAGGAACCGAATGGACGAGGCAATCCGGCTTGAAGGGATCGGCAAGTCGTACGGCGGCAAGACGGTCCTGAAAGACCTCGCCCTACGCGTGATGAGGGGCCAAGTGGTTGGGGTCCTCGGCGTAAACGGCGCTGGAAAAACCACTCTGTCGCGAATCGTAGCCGGTTTGCTCAAGCCGGATTCCGGCGCCGGCTGGGTGGCGGGTCAGGAGCTTTCCAAACGATCGCGCGCCCTGATCGGAATTACGTTGCCGGACGCAGGTTGGGACAATTTGCACACCGGCCGCGAGTTGGTGGAATTGAATTGCAGGCTTTTTGGTTTTACAAAACCGGAAGCTCGCGAGAGAGCCAAGGCGATTTTGGCGGCGGTCGGATTAGCCGCCACCGCCGATCGCCGCGTCCGCACCTATTCGCTTGGGACCAAACGGCGGTTGGATTTCGCGTTGGCCATCGCGCACGACCCGGCCATTCTGGTTCTCGACGAGCCGACCAACTCGATGGACCTGCGGGGCCGCGATTTGATTTGGAACGACATCCTCCGCAGGCGAGCCGAGGGAAAAGCGATTCTCCTGTTTAGCCAGGATATGGCCGAGGTGGAGCGGTGTGCGGACACCGTCGCTTTTCTCGTGGACGGGAAACTCGGCGCTTACAAGACGCCGGCTGAAATACGCCATCTCAGCGGCGCCTACCGGATTCGTGTTCGATTGACGGAAAGAGACCGGTTAGCTCAAGCCCTCGGGGTAGTGAAGGATCGCTGCCAGGCGGTTTCTCAGGATGGCGTCCAATCCTCCATTACTGAGGACCATCTGGAGTTCACCAGCGATGCCGGCATTCAAACGATGATGCTGGTCGGAGTCGAGGTGGTTAACGCGCTCACGAAGGCCGATTACCAGATCCTCTCGGTGACCACCGCGCCGCCCACGCTGGAAGAGGCCGTTGCGCAACGAATATGAATAGTCTGCGCGTGTTGCTGGGCAGGTACGTGCGCGACACACTGCGATTGGTCTTTTTGTTGGCCTTCAATCTGACCGCCGCCATTTTTTTTCTTGTAGTTTTAAGCGGCACGTTCGGCCGGCTTCAGGGACCGCAATATCCGCTGGTGATGCTCCCCTTCGCCCTGCTGTCGGCCGCGTTCTCCGCGGCATCCACGGTGAGTGGAGCTTTAACCGCCGACTTCTCCAGCGGCTACATAAACAGGTTGCTCGCCACGCCTTGCAGCATACTCATCGTCATAGCCAGCCCGCTGCTGGCGAACCTGATATTTGTCATGGGATACGGGCTGCTTCTGATCGGAATCGCAGTCTTGCTGGCGCATGGCGCCCTGCCCGCGGCAGGCCCATTCGGCATTATCTCGTGTCTTCTTCTGACAGCCCTGTGGGGCGGCGCTATCGGAGGCATCGGAGTCGCCTTTGGGGTAGGCGGAAGAAATCCGCAGTTCGCTCAATTGGCAACGATTGCCGTGTTCTATCCGATGGTCTATCTCAGCCCCGCGTTGATTCCGACCGAGATGATGGAGCCATGGCTGGTGAAGGCTACCATGTTCAATCCGACCACGTACGTGGTAGTGGCCATGCGATCGTTAATCCTTGGCGGATGGACGTGGCCGGGAGTTCTGCTCGGGTTTGCGGTCGCCGCCGTAATGGCGGCCATATTTCTGACAGTAGCCGCCAAGACCGTCTCATCCGCGATCAACCGCGGCTAAAGCCTTCGTAGCCATTTCGTTTCGTGCTGCGGTCTCAGATGTGGTACACCACTCGTGCGTAATGCCACATACTTTTGGCATAGTAGTTTACAAATCGAGCGATCAGGCATGCACAATTCGTAAACCGTCACGGGGCAGGCGGAGAGACAAGAAGCCTAATGCGATACAATGAAGGCGGTCGGGGGATGGCCATTCCCTTGACATTGAGAGCCGCATAAAGGCACCATCGCCGCCAAGCACCATGGCACAGCTAACAATACCGGAACAGTACGTCTCCGGGCTTGCACAAAAGACGGCCGACAAGGATTTTAAACGTGCGGCAGTATCACTGTTTTCGGTCCTGAGGATCTTCGAGACTGGTCTTAAAGATAGGTGATACGAAACCAGCACCTACCGCGCCCGGATGTACCGAGTTTGAACGGTTCGCCAATGCGTTTGGCAAAGTCATCACCGTCTCGAAAGACGACTTGCCAAAAAAGCAGACGAGAAGTGGAAGCGGGCACGAATCGGAAGAAGCGAGCCAAAAAAACATCCTGACTCCGCGACCTGTCACGTTATGATCCCGCCTGAGCTTCAGATTTGTCAACTATATTATTGCCCTTGGGGTTCCCAGTCTCGTGAAAAGTATGGGGAATTACGCAGGAGTGCGCGCCACAATACGTCGCCGTATTTCCGAACGTGCGAACTAAGGATACGGATGCGGATCGAACGAACGGAATCCCCCAAACGCCGCGAACCTCGGGTGCGCCGCTTCCGGATAGGACGGTGCACAAAGCGCGAGCAGATCCGGACTGAACAGCCGGACCACCTTGAACCCGAGCGCCTCGGTATCCGGCGCCGTCAGGTCGAACATAAATAGCCGGTGATGCTCAAGCGTCGCCCGGATCAGCTCAATCCCAGCGTCACCGTTCCCGGCCGGAAGACTTGCTACTTGGCGGCGAATATCCGGACCTCCCAGCACCGCGTCGGAATCGAATC
Source organism: Bryobacteraceae bacterium (assembly GCA_036521635.1). Classification (GTDB taxonomy): domain Bacteria; phylum Acidobacteriota; class Terriglobia; order Bryobacterales; family Bryobacteraceae; genus Palsa-89. Next base: position 15,665 of record DATDHK010000378.1, read on the forward strand.
GCGCCGGGAAAAGCTTTGCCGCATTCTCGGGAAGCGCCCAGTAACCAACGGCGTGATCGAAATTCATCAGCTTCTTAAGATCAAGCCGGCTGTATGCCGTCTGGAGATCAGCGTGCAGCCGCTGCGGCATGGCTCCGTTGTCCTTTTGTGGGCCGTAGAGTTGCTCGACGGCGTTGATCAGCGCTATCACGCTAACTGGAATCGCTTCGCATAACGCCGAATACATCGCCGCTTCCAAGTCGGCGTCGGCGCCCAGGCCAAAGCTCAGCGAAGGATATCCACCCGGCCGGCGGACCGCGCAGGCAACGACAAATATCGGTAATTCTTCGGGCTGCTTTAACCAGTAAAACTCGATCTGGACTCCGGAACGGCTCAGCCAGTCGCGATAGCGCTCAAACAGCCGGGCCAGCCGCGGAGTGCTGGATGAAGACATTTCGATCCGCGGCGCCTTTGAATTGCTGTACCAGTGTCCCACGGTCGCGTCAATCTGCAACAGTTCTCGAACCGCCCCGGAGAGGGCTTTTCCGTAGCCGGTGTGCGCGGCCGTGCCGGTAGTCACGGCCAGCGTCGACCGCAGCTCATCGCGGGAAGTGAACCCGACAATCACCGCTTGCAGCGGGACCAAAGTGTCCTGGTCGTTACGCAGGTCAATACCCGGAACCCACCAGATGGGATGGTCCTTGGGAATCTTACGGAAGAAGCCCTCGCCGGTCATCTGCTCATCGCTGAAACGCCCCAGCTCGTGGATGGGAAGGTGACGAATGCCAAGACTGGCGAGCTCATCGTGGCTGTGGCGCTTCAAAAGATGTCTGGAGCTACTCGGAAACGTGACCTGCGAGCTTCGTTCCACCGTCTCGCCCAAAGCTTTCATGATGGCTTCTTCCAGGCAAAAACCAAAGCCGCCCAGATGATATTGAAGAGGCGAATCCAGTCCCGCGCGGCGGTGGACGTCGACAAGTTCCGGCAAGACCGTGAATAAAGCCGGCGCCGATGCATCGTAGTTCAGCAACATCAGCTTCCGGATCGGACCGAAAAGCGGGCTCATCATCCGATTTAGATGGGCTTTAACTTTCGGGTCCAGTCCGAGTGAACCCCAACGCGCAATTTCTTTGAGTTGAAGGGACATTGCGTAAACCTAGACTGCCGTCTTCTTATGGTTGCCGAGATGGATCGAGAGATAGCTGCGCAGATCCGAATAGAGCGGCTGATCCACCGCTCCCCGGTTGCTGCACACCGGGCACGCAGGCATCTTGAGCAGTTCATGGAACACGATTTCCATGGTCGGCGCATACACACTCAACATCTTTCCCGCGGTGAAGCCGATTCCCGTCGTCAGCATATTCACCACTTCCCATGCCAGCAGGGAAAGCATGGTGGCTTGCAATGGATCGATTACGTCATAGACGGAACCTTGTACGCGATCCTGCCCCAGCGCGGAGCGGTACGCCGCGTAAAGCGCGTGGTCTCGAAGGGATTCCAGCACTCGCGACTCGGCGCAGGCGAAACACGGAGTCACGCCGGGTATGACCGCGGGTCCAACGAACACGAACGGGCCGTCCACGGCGCCCGTCACGAAACTGAACCCAACGTGATGCGCCAGCCGGTTGATGTTGGCGGCAATCAAGGGATTCAATTCGGGCATCAGCAGCACCACCAGCTTGCCGCGCCACGGTTCGTAAGGCGCCACCGCGTCCAAGGAACCCAACCCATTGGTTTCCTGGAACAGATCGCCCCGCGAAACGGCTTCCAGAGCGCTTTGCCCGGCGTCGGCAAATCGGCTGGCGGCGTCGCCCGCGGCGGTCCGCAGAAAGGCCGCCATGCCGGGCGGGCCCAATAGAATGGCCTCTTGCGGTATATGACGGTCCTGCTGCAGCATTCCCACCGTTGGCAGGGATAAATGCGCGACCCGATTCCATTTGTCCGCGTCTTCGCTGGAAACCAAAACCTTTCGCTCGGCGAGCGCCTCCACCACGCTCACCACATCTCCCACCGGAACGTTGTTCTCGCCCGCGATCGCTTCGAAGGCTTCGCCGTTCGCGATCCCCAGGATGATGCGGCCGAGAATTCCCCGGCGCTCATCGTCCGCCAGCATCATCGAGTTGCAATGCCAAACCCCGGTGCGCAACTCCACCGTATCCCGGTCGTGCACGATCACCCGCACTCCGGGCATCAGCGCGACACGCTGCCGCAGCTCAGACATGGCTTCCCTCCGAACCCGATTCGGCCGGCCACCCCAACAGAAGCAAGTGAAGCAATTGGTGGGGCTTCCCGGAGAGCGAGAGTGAGTCCCGCAGCCGGTCGTCGACGAAGTATTGATAGTCAAGAGTGCCGTAGCCTAAAGCCCCGGCGGCAAGGTTTGCAGCCATCGAGATCATACCTGTTTCGAGCAAGAGATACCGCACGCCTCGCGGTCCATACTTTCGGACTAACTTCTGCGGATTTCCGGCGAAAGCCAGAATCGCGGCGACCCGTTTACCATCTATTCCCAGTGATTCCAGACCCAGCAGCCCGGAAAGAAACGCGTCGGCGGGCGACTCGGCGGCGATTTTCGCCAGCGCATGTTTGTGCGGCATGTATTTGTAGACCGCCGGGGCCAGCGGCCGCACCCGCAGCGCTATACAGTAGCAGTCGATCGGATAGAGGCCGCCCGCCGAAGGAACGCTCCGCTGGAACATGGGGATGGAGACGTCTTTGTCCATGGGCCTGCCAGAGCTCTTGTGGGTAATGCCCGCCGCCGCATGCAGCACCGCCGACAGGTCCTCCAGTTCCAGCGGATCGCCCGAAAACTGACGAACGCTGTGCCGCCTCTGCAACAGCTCGCCAAGAGAGACTTCCAGCGGACTGGGTTCCGGCAGGGACACAACTTCGGAGCTCTCGATGCTTTCCGATCCACTAAGTGCAAGCAGAGGCATCAGAAAGCTGCTGAAATATTCGGGAATGGAAGCGGACCACTCCGTGCGGCCGACATGAAACTTGGTATTTTCCAGAAAAAGCTCACCCAAGTCGTCGTGCGGATTCAGCGTCCGGCTGGCCAGGTGTTGCTGATTGGTGACGAAACCAACCTGGTCGGTGGCGTTCGGATTGACATACCGCACCGAGTTGTAAATGAGCAACCATGGATCGAAGGCCCCTGTCTGCTCAGCGAGGGCGTCCCGGAAGACTTTCTTCTTGGTTCGTAACCGCACTTTCAACCTCTCCGCAAATTGACGTACTCAACCGGGAAAAACCAAACCAAGGCATTATAAGCGCCATGCGCCAGGAAGGCGAAGCTAAGGTCTCCCGTTGCCAGAACGACGAATCCTAAGATCAATCCGAATCCCATACGGCTCGACATCGTTTCCGCGCCAAAGTTTTCGTGGAGGAACCCGAATGCAACGGTCGACACGACCAGGCTGCCGGCGCCGGACATCCATCCGCGGGCAATAGGAACGCATATCAGATACCACCGGAACAGAAGTTCCTCGGCGATCGCGCTCCATACGAGAATTACGGGAGCGATTGGCCACAAGACCGAACGCGGCGCCGGCATGCTGACACGGACTGCGCCCGGAAGGGCCGAGCGAATGCGAAAACGCTCGATGAAGTAATAAGCCACCGCTGTGAGAACGGCCAACGCCGACAAGCCCGGCGGGAAATGCGGTGGATTGGGTAGGCCGAACGCCATAAGATTAAGGGCTGCGAGCACGCTCACGGTGCACGCATGCGCCAACGGCTGGCCCAGATTTGTATAAGCCGCTACCAGGAACAAAAACAATGCCGGAGCCGCTGTCAGTAAAAGCAACGCAAGCTCAACATAGACATCGGTATGGTGCCCCACAACGGGGGCCAGTCCAGCCAAGTGCCCCTCCGCATTACGTAGCCAGGGAGCAACGCGGGGGGAATGATCCATCCCATGTCGCTCCCAAAATGAACAACAGCTTAAACGGCGCAGCAACTCGAGCAACTGCCGGCAAGACAGGTGCAAGAGCAACAACCACCGGGAGCCACTGCCAACTTCTCGATCACAAGACCCTGCGTGACGGAAGCAAGACACTCTCCGCGCGAAGTGATGGTAAGTTTCACTCCTTGTCCCTCCTTTCTATTGAAAGATTGCTCATTCTGCCATAATCGTTGATCATTGTCAATTAAGATCGCTACCTGGCGCTGGTACTGGTTGGCGCGTCTCCCTAAATTCCGGCGCGCGCACGTCTTATGTGAAGTGCGTAACAATTCTGGATCGAATCGAACCGGCGGAACAGGCGAATTTAGCGTTTATGGTACTAGGGAATCTACCTAAATAGGGCGCCGCAATACGCATTGAATCGATACGCCTGCACCCGGGTCCTTGAACGGAAGTTCTTGATTTTGCCGGGCAGGCTATCGTAAACTTATTAGCCTAAGAGGCGATTGAGCCGATGGGGCGCCTGGGAATAGTTTGTCTATTGTTCTTCGGCTTTTTGATGCCTTCACCTACTCTTGAGGCGCAAGGGCAACCTGCCACGTACTCTGCCGGCGGCGTGGTCCGCGATCAAAGCGGCGGCCCTTTGGTCGGCGTGCAAGCACTAATCCGGGATCATTCCGGCGCTGTGCACAACCTCACCACCGATTCCGATGGCGGGTTTAACTTGAGCGGGCTGCGCGCAGGCGCCTACTCCCTTAGAATAATCGCTCGCGGCTTTGATCCCATCGAGCGGGACTTTCGGCTGGGCCCGCTGAGTCCCCGCGCCCGGTTCACCGTTGTCCTGAAGATTGAGACCCTAAAGCAGGTGATCACAGTTGAGGGGGGCGCTATTTCAGTTGCATTCGACCCCACCACCGGCGCCGGCACCGAGATATTGACCGAGCGAGAACTGGAAAGCCTCCCCGACGACCCGGATCGCTTCGCCGAGCAGTTGCAAATTATCGCGGCTTCCGCCGGCGGGGCGCCCGGTAATGCCGTCGTCACGGTGGACGGGTTTCTGCATGGGGGAAGGTTGCCGCCCAAATCG
>DATDHK010000379.1:0-3808 GCA_036521635.1 Bryobacteraceae bacterium
ACGCCGATTCCGCGGCCGATGGTGGTGCCTATCGCGGCTCCGGTGACGCCCATTTTCGGGAAGGGCCCAATTCCGAAAATCAGGCAGGGGTCCAGGCACATGTTGACGATATTCGCCAGCCACAACGCGCGCATGGCGGTAACCGCGTCGCCCGCTCCGCGAAAAACCGCGTTGATCAGGAACAGCAGGAAGATGGTCGCGCTGCCGCCGAGCATCACGCGCGTATATACGGTTCCCATCTTCACGACGTCTTCGGAGCCGCCCATGACGCGCAACAAGTCCGCCGCGTAAAAATATCCGAGGATCGCCGTCAAGGCGGAGATAAACAATCCGACAACGATGGCTTGCACCGCAACCAGTTCGGCGGCGGCATGGTCCTTTTCGCCGATACGCCGCGCAACCGTGGCGGTGGCCCCCATGCTCAATCCGAGGGCGATCACGAATAGCAACAGCAGCCCTGTTTCGGTGAGTCCGACGGTAGAGATCGCGTCCGCGCCCAGGTGCGCAACCCAGAAAACGTCGACCACGCCGAACAGGGACTCCATGCACATCTCGAGCACCATCGGCACTGCAAGCAACACGATGGCGCGGCCGATGCTGCCTTCGGTGAAGTCCTGGTGCGACCCCACCACTGCTTCGCGCAGTGAGGACCAAAAGCCGGGGACACGAGCCTCTGCAACGTTGACGTTACTCATGGGAAACCTTGTGCCTGGAGCGATCTGACAGGGTTCTTTATAGTGTAACGCGGGTTTTCCTAAACGGCGCGGCCACGTATCATAGAGGGTTTATGGTTCGATCTTCGCTTGCGCGCCGCTGGCTGCCGCCGGTCCTGCCGGTGGCCATCCTGCTGCTTTTTCTTGTCGCCAATCGTGGAGCGTACAAAGGCTATTTCGATTCCGACGATTTCAACAATCTGAATTTCACTCGGCATATCGACGTGTCGGAATTCGCCGGCGATCTTTTCTCGCCGCGCGTTTTTTCGAATAACTTCCGGCCGGCGGGTCATCTTTTTTACCACTCGATGTACGGGGCGGCCGGGCTCAAGTTTGTCCCGTATATCGCCGCGATTCACTGCCTGCATCTCGCGAACGTGCTGTTCCTTTGGCTGGTGCTGCGCAAGCTGGGATTCGATTCCGTAGCGTCCTTCGCCGGCACGTTGTTTTTCGCATTTGAGATGGCCGTTTTCGACGCGTATTGGAAGCCGATGTACGTTTTCGATTTGCTGTGCGCCGCGTTTTGCCTGCTGAGTTTGCTGGCGTATTTGCACGATTGGTTAATCCCGAGTGTGCTGGCGTTCCTGCTGGCATTTCGCGCGAAGGAAGTTGCCGTGATGTTGCCGGTGGTTCTGGCTCTTTACGAATTCCTGCTGCACAAAAAAAGATGGAAGCGCCTGATTCCCTTTTTTGTTATCGCGCTGGCCTTCGGAATTCAGGCCTTGTTGCTGAATCAGGCGCGGAACAACGACTACTCGCTCCGATTTTCGCCGCTCGGGATCTGGAACTGCATCGTCTTCTATGCGTCGAAACTCTTTCTTGTTCCGTATGCTGGCTTCGCGGTGCTGGCGCTTCCCTTCCTTGCCCGCGACCGTCGAGTGCGATTCGGCGTGGCTGCGTTTTGCATTTTGCTACTCCCCATGCTGCTGTTGCCCGGGCGCTTGTACGGCGTTTATCTTTATGTCCCTCTCATCGGACTCGCGATCGCGCTGGCGGCGCTCACCGCGGGGCGCATGGTTATCGTCGCCGCGCTATTTTTCGCGATATGGATTCCGTGGAATTACGCCAACCTGCGCTGGAACCGGCGGGCGGAACTGGCTGCCGCCGATGGCCGACGTATGTACGTCGCCGAACTTGCGAAAGTAGTGCGGCAGTATCCTTCCATGCCGTCGTTTTATCTGATCCGCGCGCCGCTCGGGGACGACGGGGTCAGGGATGCGATCCAATTGTTGCGCGGTGGCGCGCAACCCGTCGTCCGCGATGCCGAGGCGTTCAACGCTCGTGAAGCGCTCAATGCGCGCTCGCTGGCCGTGCTGGAGTGGGACACGCGGCTTCATACGCTGCACACGCGCGCCCGATTGCCGGACACCGAGGATTCCAGTTACATCGCGATGGACCCGGATACTCCAGTGTGGCAGCTTGCAGACGGCTGGCAGGCGCGCGTGGCAGGGTTTCGGTGGACCGCGCCATCGGCAACCGCTCGTCTTCGCAGGCCGGCGAACGCGAGCGGGTTTGAGCTGACTGCGAATATCAGTCCGCTGTACATTGGGACGGTCAAGGTCAGCCGCGTCGAGGTGTTTCTCAACGGGACGAGTATCGGCGTACGCGAATTCACGCGTGCCGGATGGCAGACAGTGCACTGGGATCTGGCGGGCGAATCGGCGGGCTCAGTGGAAGTGAAATTCAATACGTCGCCGGCTTTTCCCGCCGATCCGCCGCTGGGCTTGGCGATCGGCGGATTCGGTTTTGCGCCATGACCGACAAGTTCGAGATCATCGTCATTGGGTACCGCTGGTTCTGGCAGACGTTGGAGCGGACCATTGATTCGATTCTAAGGACGAACAAGCACAACCTGCGGGTAAATGTCGGTCTCAATTCCCCCGAGCCGGAGATGTTGGCGATGCTCGAAAAGTACCGGCGCCGGCTGAATATCGTCGAGGTCTCCAACCTGAACCTCAACAAGGTAGGCATGCAGCGCCGGCTGGTTCATTTGTGCACGGCCAAATACATCATCTCTTTCGATGACGACAGTTTCGTCATCCACAAGGATTGGCAGGATTTTCTGATTCAAAGAATCGAATCCTACGAGAACAAGACCTTGCGCTACTTTGGCGACTTTGGAGAGGAAAAGGAAGCGAAGTTCAGGCAGATGACCGGTAATACGGTCGGCATATTGGGGCTGATCTGTTATGCATGGCTCGATGAGCCGAAGCGTAAAATACTGGCCAAGTGCCCCTGGTACGATCCGGTCAACAAGTTAAATCACAATGGTTTCAACCGGCAATACAATAAGGAACAGATTTGGTACGTGGCGGGTGGTTTCTATGCCTTCCTACGAGAGCCCTATCTCAAGTTCGACTACCCCGGATTCGACTATAGGATGGCATACGAAGATACAATCCTTTCGTTCTTCTATCAGCATCACGGCTATCGTATTGGCGACTTCGGCGAGGGATTCGACGATTCCGGCCTGGATAACAAGGGCGGATATGCGGCGTTCGGAAATAGATTGATTGTTAATGCCGGGCAAAGAACTTATGACATCGAGTCGGTTGAATCGAAGGAGCATTCGCTGGATGTACGGGCGTGCGAACAGTTCTATGGAAATGAGTATCTATGAGAATCCGATCAGTGGCCGATAGCGGACTTGCTTCCTGGATAAGACACTGATCACCAGGCCTACTAAGCCAGTGCCGAGCAGCCAGAATGTCGAGGGTTCCGGTGAACCCAAGCAGGCAGTGCAGACGCAAGTGCCCGCCTGCGCAAGCGAGTCATCCGTTGGACACGACTCGGCGACTATCTGAATAGGAAATGGTTGTGGGGCCCCAGGCGGGGCATTATTGCTACCGAAAAACAGACGGTTGGTCAAGATGTTGCCAGCTGCCAACTCGACCACGCCATTGCCCGGAACGACATCCACGTCGTCCACTGACTGAAGGGTAACCGCCAAGTCTATGAAACCTGGCACTGGCGTGCCAGGTGGATTGTTTCCACAGCCTGCTACAGTCTCTTCACAGACCGACTGAACTACAACCAAAGTGACCACGTCGCTTTGAGACCCATCTGCCGGCTCTGTGAGGAACACAGAACTGAAG
>DATDHK010000380.1:0-2993 GCA_036521635.1 Bryobacteraceae bacterium
CGGCAAACCCGCAACTCGGCGCTCTAATCAAGGGACGTGGTGGGATTCGCAAGATCCGGGTTGGTTTGTCTGGCCGTGGCAAAAGGGGTGGGGCTCGGGTGATCTACTATTGGGCTGTCCGGAAAAATCTAATCCTATTGCTTTTCGCTTATCCAAAGAACTTGACTGCGGATTTGAGTGCAAGACAGGTTTCACAATTGGCCAAAACAGTGAGGGAGGAGTTCGGCAATGAAGCGTAGAATGTTTGATCAGCTTCTGCAGAGTGTCAAGGAAGGCGGCGCGATCTTGCGGAGTGAAAACAAGACCGCGCGCCGGTTCACGATGAGGTCGCCACAGGTGAAGGCGGTTCGCGAGAAGACCAGTCTTTCACAATCCGAGTTTGCATGCTTGATCGGCGTCAGTGTGAAAACGCTGCAGAATTGGGAACAGGATCGCCGCCGGCCCACTGGACCGGCGGTGGCTCTACTGCGAATCATCGGGCAGGAGCCGAAGTTGGCTATTGAGGCGATTCACCGGCGTTGATCAGCCGCCGTGCGACAAATTTCGCGCGCCACGTTGGATCAAAAACTAGTGTAGTGTCCAAGAATTAGCTGGACAGTTCTGAGGTACATAGTGGGGCGGTCCCCCGGACCGCAGCCGACGCCCTCGTCGGCCTTTGCCTGGATTGCTCAATAGTTCGGACGCGTGCGAGAGGTCGGCCAGGGGGCCGACCGCGGACCAGGGGGTCCGCCCCACCAGACGGATTGACCAGCTAATTCTTGGACACTACACTAGTGGAATATTATTTAGGGGCCGATTACCAATCGGCCGCGGGATGCCATCCTGCCCCACAAATTACCGACAGGTTGAAGAGAATCAGTGGCTGGGAAGACTACAAAATCAGTGGGCGGCAAGACGATTAGCGAGAAGATTCTATCCGCGAAATCCGGGCATGATGCGCGAGCCGGGGATGTCGTGGTTTGCCGCGTGGATTACGCGCTTGGCACTGACGGCTCCGCGCCCATGGCCATCGATTATTTCGAAGCGATGGGCGGGCAAAAAGTTTTCGAGCCGTGGCGCATCGTTTTCGCGCTCGATCATTACGCTCCCGCGCCTAGCCGCGCCACGGCGCAACTTCACCAGCGCATGCGCGAGTTTGCCGGCAGGCATGGCATTCCGCTGTATGAGGCGGGCGAAGGCATCGGTCATCAGATCATGGTGGAATCGGGGCGGGTGCTGCCGGGGAGTCTGGTCGTGGGCGCCGATAGCCACGCGGTGACTTACGGGGCGCTGAACGCATTCGGCGCCGGCATCGGTTCGTCGGATCTGGCGGCGATTATGATGTGCGGGCGAATCTGGCTGCGCGTTCCCGAGTCTATTCGAGTTTGCTTGACCGGGGATTTGCCGCCGGGCGTTTATCCCAAGGATATTGCGCTGGCTCTCGCGAAGGAATTGCGGGCGGATGGTGCGGCGTACCAAGCCATTGAGTTTTGCGGACCGGCGATAGGCGCGCTTGAACTCGAGGATCGGCTGGTGCTCAGCAACATGACGGTCGAGATGGGGGCGAAGGCGGGTATATTTCCCAATCCAACTGTGCCCGATGCCGATGCGAAATATTGCCGCGAGGTCACGCTGGATCTTGATGGTCTTGCGCCGCAGGTTGCCATGCCGCATCATGTCGATCGCGTCGCATCCATAGAGGGCGCCGTGGGAACGCCGGTGCAGATGGTCTATCTCGGCACTTGCACCGGCGGGCGCGTGCGCGATTTTCACCAGGCGCGCGATATTTTGAAGGCGGGCGGGGGCGTTGCGGCGGGGGTGCAGGTCGTGGTCACGCCTGCTTCCCGGCTGGTATTGGAAACGTTAACGCGCGACGGAACGCTGGCCGATTTCATCTCGCTTGGCGCTGTCATCGTGACGCCGGGCTGTGGATCGTGTTGCGGAAGTTGCGGGGCGATTCCGGGCGACGGCGTCACTGTCATCTCCACCGCGAACCGTAATTTCAAGGGACGCATGGGCAACGGCAACGCGTCCATTTATCTGGCGTCGCCCGCCAGTTGCGCCGCGGCGGCTGTTCGCGGCTCGATCACCGATCCACGGGAGATTGTGCAATGACGGGGCGCGCCAGAGTCTTCGGCGACGATATCAACACCGATTACATTATTACTTCGCGCCGCAAGCGCGAGAGCCTGGATCCGCAAGTGCTGCGGCAATATCTTTTTGAAGAGATCAATCCCGCGTTCGCAGATTCGGTGGAACCAGGCGACCTCATCGTGGCCGGAAAGAATTTCGGGTGCGGATCGGCGATGGAAGTGGCCGTGACTGCCGTACTCGGCGCAGGCATTCGCGCGGTGCTGGCCCGCAGTTTTTCGCGCACCTATTATCGCAACGCGGTGAATAACGGATTGCTGCCGGTGATATGCGAGACGGGCGGCATCCGCGAAGGCGACCAAATCGCGATCGATCGCGAGGGCGGCATGGCGGTCCGCAATCTGACTACGGGTGAAACTATCGAGGCCGGGGGCTTTCCCAAAATCATGCTGGACATCCTCGATGCCGGGGGGCTGGTTCCTTATTTTCGGCGGCACGGTGATTTTAAGATATGACACTTCCTTACCGGCTGCGGCTGCCTGGTCCGACCGCTGTGCCGGAACGGGTCCGGCAGGCCATGGCGCAGCCAACGCTGAGTCATCGCGGTCCGGAATTCATCGCAATCCTGGAGCGGGTTGAAGAACTGATGAAGCCGATTCTGGGGACGCGTAATCCGGTGATGTTTTTCGCGAGCTCCGGCACCGGAGTGATGGAAGCGAGCCTGGCGAATGTTCTAACGCCGGGGGACCGTGTGCTGGTGTGCGTCCACGGGCAGTTCGGCGAACGCTTCGCTGCGATTGGGAGAGCGTTGGGCGCGCAGGTCGACACGCTGGAAGTACCGTGGGGCCAGGCGACCGATCCGAATGCGGTTGAGCAAAGAGTGGCCGAGGCGGATTATCGCGCGATGGTTGTTGTTCATAACG
>DATDHK010000381.1:0-6743 GCA_036521635.1 Bryobacteraceae bacterium
TCCAACCCGCGGCCGCGATGCCGGCTCGCTCGCGGTCTGTCCACCCGCCTTCCGGACCGGCCAGCACTAAAACTTGCGCGTCCCGTTGAACCCCGGTTGGGATCGCGGAAAGAATCGGACGAGCTTCGGCTTCGTCCAAGGCGTAGCGATGCTCCGCCGCACAGTGCAGCGCTTCCGCCAACTTCATCGGCGAGTCGATCTCAGGCAGGCGCGCGCGGCGGGATTGCTCGCTGGCCTCCCGCGCGATCCGGTTCCATCGCGGCAACCGCTTTCCGGCTGCGTGTTCCAAACCTTTTTCACTGCGATCTGTTTCCAGTGGAGTCACCCGGTCGACCCCTAGCTCCGTCGCCTTTTCAAGCATCCATTCGAAGCGTTCGAACTTGATCAGCGAAACGAATAACCTGGTGCGAAGAAGCGCCTGCCCAACGTCTACAGGCATAGTTTCGATGATCGCGAAAGACACGACGTCCTTGCGCGCGCTCTCCACCTCGGCCAGATAGACGTTCGAGTTGTCGGAAATCTCGAATTTCTGCCCGGCTTCAACCCGCAGCACACGAGTTAGGTGGTGCGCATCCGGACCGGTGATCTGAGCGCGCCCCCGATGCACGCCCTCGACAAAGAAACGGCGGCGGGCCATGTAACTAATGTACGTTGAGTTCTACGCAGTTTTCCCGGCCAGATTAGCAGGTTCACTCTATTTCGGTTCTTGCCTAAACCCTCGAAAGTACTAGTAAGAGCAAATTTCTATCTTTTATGATATCCCTCGCTAACAGTCCGGCCGCCGCATCGGACAAACCGGTTCGCCGCCGTTCCAAAACGCAGAGTGGCTCGGCCATACTGGAAGGCGCCCTGGTCATTCTGCCGCTGATGGCCATTTGCTTCGCGCTGATGGATTTCCCGCTCGCGATCTTCATTCAGAATACCCTTCGGAACGCGGTGCGGGAAGGCGTCCGTTACGCAATTACCCAACAGACGGGTGCGGGTGGACAGGATGCCGCGATCAAGACGGTGGTCGAGAACAACTCCATGGGCTTCTTCAACGAAGGCGACCTCACATCTACCCCTCCCAAGTCGACTTTCACGATCACCTACTACGACAAAAGGACGCTGGCCGACGCCGGCGCCGGCGCCGGCAGCAACGGTGAAGGGAACATCTGCGTTATCACAGCCACTATTCAAAGAGGGTGGATGGCGCCTCTTTGGCGCGACACCGGTTTGCTTTCGTTCAGCGCCTCTTCGTCGGACGTAATGGAAGCGCCGCCCGGTGGAATCCTGCCGTCAAGGTGAAACTATGAAGAAGCCAAGGCGTAGCTCTCAACGCGGCAGCACGATCGTGGAGTTCGCCATCGTAGTGCCCTTCCTGACGTTGGCCTTTTTCGGAACGGTGGGATTGGGAATCATGATGGGGCGCTACGTGCAAGCAGTGACGGTGGCCAGGGATCTGGCCCACATGTATTCGGACGGAGTGGATTTTTCGAAGACCACCAACCGGAATATTGCCATCCAGCAACTGGCGGCTGGAACCGGGATTACGGATGCGGGCGGGAATGGAGTCATCATCTTCTCCAAAATAATCACCGTCTATCAGGTGGACTGCAACGCAGCCGGATTCGGCGGGAACTGCAACAATCTGGGCCTGCCGGTGTTTACCCAGCGGCTCACCATCGGCGACGCCACCTTGCGGACCGGCGCGTTCGGCACTCCGGCCAGCGCAATATTGGATGGGCAGGGCAATATTGCGGCGACCTACTACATGAAGAATGACGACTCCTCGGTCCGGACGACGGGTTTTGAGACAGCCCTGGAGTCCGCCGTGCAAAGAGCGACCGGTGTGGCCCCGGCCGCGCCCGCTCAAGCGCAGAACGACGCCGCCTATGTGGTCGAGGTCTTTTTCAAATATCCCGATATCGCGTTCCTGGGCTGGTCCACCGCCGGCGGAGCATACGCGATGTTTATCTTCCGCTGATCCGCGCGGAAAAAGAGGAACTCATGCGAACCTGCAAACGAAAACAAGAGCGTGGCATAGCGATTTACGTGACCGCGGTGATCCTGGTGATGGCGGTCCCGATGATGGGCCTGGCGATCGACGGCACCATGCTGTACATCATCAAGTGCCGCTTGCAGGGAGCGGTCGACGGCGCCGCGCTGGCGGCGGCCAAGGCGCTTTCCCGGGGCGCCGACGACAACGCTCAAAAGGCCGCCGCGACCACCGCCGCGGCCACTTATGTGAAGTTGAATTACCCGCCCACCTACTTTTTCAGCAATGAAGTTTCCATAGATACTTCAGCCGGAGCGGACGTCAACATTGATTTAAGCGTTGCGCATCAGAGAACGGTGTCGGTCACGGCTCACGTGGTGGAGCCGGCGCTGCTCATGCGTTACCTGAACTTCAACCTCACCACCGTGAACGCCACCGCCACCACCGTCCGCAAAGATGTGAACATCGTGCTGGTGCTGGACCGTTCCGGATCTATGTCTAGAAGCGGTTCTTGCAACCCGATGAAGCAAGCGGCCATCAATTTCGTAAACAACTTCGCGGAGGGCCGCGATAACCTCGGCCTGGTCACGTTTTCCACCAGCGCTTATGTGAATTTTGCGATTAACACGACCGGATTCAAAGCTTCCATCGCCAACGTCATCAATGGCATGGTGTGCGACGGCTCTACCAGCAGCGCCGCGGGACTCTGGCTGGCCTATGACCAACTAGTGGGCCTCAATCAAACAGCCGCGTTGAATTTCATCGTATTTTTCACGGACGGCGAGCCAACGGGTACGGTGGTGAATATGCCGCTGACCGCCGCCACTACCTGTACCCAGGGAACTTCGAATGGGGCGGGAAATCCGAAGACGCTGCTAGGGCTGTACGCCACATACGTGGACAACTCCGCCTTCATCGGACTGGCGAATAACAATCCCACTCTCCTGTCGGATGGCGTCACGCAGGACTTCTCCAGCGGCACCGACAATTTTATCGCTCCCAATTCGAACGGATGCGCATACGCTCCCAGTTGGTTTTCGAACTGGACAAATTTCAGCGATTTTCAGGGACTTCCCACTACCGACGCCTACGGGAATTCTTTAAACAACGGCTATGAGGCCGTGACCCTCAACGGCATCTACATCGATCTGAACAACCATCTCAACGGAATACCCGCCGCCACTAACGCGGCCGACGACGCAGCCCGCCGCATCCGTACCCACGCCGCCATACAAGGCCCCGGTCTCGCCGCGAACGCGGGCAGGTCGTTGAGCGGCGTTATCATCAACGGCGTCGGTCTGGGCAACGCTCCAATCCCGCTTCCCGCCGACGGCGTCTTCATGGAGCGGGTGTGCAACGATCCGCGCAGCCCGATCTACGATTCCACGCTGCCCACCGGCCTATTTGTGTTCGCGCAGCAGTCTTCCGATATCGGCAGCGCGTTTGGAGCGATCGCGTCCGAAATATTGCGCCTGGCGAAGTGAACTATGATGTTTCCAGATGATCGCGTTTCTGCGCGGTAAGATTCTGGAGAAACATCCCAACCAGGTGATTGTGGAAACGGCGGGCGTCGGCTACGACGTGTTGATTCCCGTCTCCACGTTTTCCTCGCTGCCCGAACCCGGCTCTGAAGTTAAACTTCGCATTCACACGCACGTCCGCGAGGACGCGCTGGCGCTGTTCGGTTTCCTGACCGGCGAAGAGAAAACCATATTCGAAAGATTGATTTCGGTAAGCGGCATTGGGCCCAAGCTGGCGATCACGGTTTTGTCGGGCTTGCCTACGCCGGACCTCATCGCCGCCATTCGAAATAGCGCGGTCGAGCAACTCGTCCGCATCCCCGGCGTCGGGAAAAAGACCGCCGAGCGCATCGTTCTCGAGTTGAAAGACAAGCTGGAAGGGGTCGCCGCGGCGGCGGGCGCGGGTCAAATCGAACGGCCCGTGGCGGTGCTCAGCGTGGTGGAACAGGACGTCATCTCGGCGCTGCTGAACCTGGGCTGCAATCGGCCAACGGCGGAGGGCGCGGTGCGTAAGGCCAAGGCGGCGGGGGTCCCGGGCGAGTTCGAGCCGCTCTTCCGCAAATCGCTGGAGCTGGTTCGCTAGGAAGAGCCTGTGGGCGTGCTATCGTTACTCCGATGCTGACCGCTCGTGAAATGCTTTTCGTGGCCCTTGGTATTTTCGGGGTTGGTTACATTTGGATTTGGTTTCCCTACCTGCCCGAACTCGTCATCGGGTTTGTCACTAATTTTTTTGACACGCTAGGAATCGGTTCGTTCGCTCCAACGGCGGCAATTTTCAAGTTCCGGAAAATGGTTCCGGATGAGCAAATCCCGGGAACGTTGAACGTGGGCCACACGCCGCCTACGATTCTCGAAGCGTTTCTGTTCATCGCGATGGTTGAAGTGGACATGCTGACGCTGGTGTTGATGATCTCGGCCGCTGTCCTCGGGGCGTGGTTTGGCGCCGGGCTGGTTGCCGGTCTACCACGCCGCAAAGTGCAGATCGGGATGGGAGCGGCGCTGCTAGCCGCGGCGGCATTTTTTCTGATGGCCAACTTGAACCTGTTTCCAGCGGGTGGAACGGCGATGATTCTCAAGGACTGGAAACTATGGGCAGGGGTGTTTGGGAGTTTGGTGCTGGGCGCGCTCATGACACTGGGCATAGGACTTTATGCACCTTGTATGATCCTGGTGAGCCTGCTGGGAATGGATCCGAAGGCGGCATTTCCAATCATGATGGGCTCGTGCGCATTCCTGATGCCGGTGGCGAGCGCGCGGTTCATTCGCAAAAAGTCTTATGCCCCGCGGCCGGCATTAGGTCTGGCATTGGGTGGCATACCGGGAGTTTTAATTGCAACGTTTATCGTAAAGTCGCTTCCATTGGAGGCCGTGCGGTGGCTGGTGGTCTGCGCGGTGATTTACGCGGCGATTACGATGCTGCGTTCCGCGCGGGCCGATGAAAAATCTCAGGCCAGGTAATCGAATAGCGTCGTCCTCGGGATTCGTCCCCGGGATTGCAGGGCCGCCTGCTGCTGCAATTGCGCCTGGTTCAGCTCCGTGATGGACTGGGCCAAGTCGGCGTCCTGGATGCCGCTTAGCGCCGTTTGCAATTGGGTCTCGCGGGTTTTGGTGAAATCCAGGCCGGCCGTGACCTGATTTTGGACGCCTCCGTAGGATGCCAACTGGGTGTTGAGGTAGGCTCCCGAGGTTTGAAGATCGGCCACTGCGCCGGTGATGCCGGCCTGATCGTTGTTCAGCAGCGCCGTCCGGAGATTAGCGATTACGACGAAGACATTCTGTTGAGGATTCGGGCTGTCGAAAATCTCTTGCGCCGTTTTTCCGATGGTGATGAGCGCGCCGTCGCCGTTGCGGACCTGGCGCGTTGCGGCGGAGCCTTGATAGGCGCCGATGGGATTGGTTTGCGTTAGATCGATCGTGTAGGGGGCCTGCTGGTCGCTGTCCCCGCTGAAAATGTAACGGCCGTCGACGCTCGTGTTGGCGATGCCCACCAGGTGCTGGAGCACCGCGCCGATTTCGCCCGCCAGATCGATTCGATTTTGTGCGCTGGCGGTGCCGGTGGCGCCTTGCGAGGCCAGGGTCTGGGCCCGTTCCACGGCCGTGACGGCCGACTCCAGGGCCGATTCCGCCGAGTCCACTTCGGTCTTTACGCGGCCCAGGTTGGCGTTTAACTGCGTGGCGTTATCCAGTTCCCAGCGGGTTTGCCAGAGGCTGCCGATCTGGTCGGGAGCGTCGGAGATGGTGTTGATCCTGAGGCCGGAGGTGAGCTCCCGTTGCGCGCGCTCGCTCCGCTGCTGGATCTGGCTCAAGCCGCTCAGGAAGCGTAAGGATTCGGAGTCGAGGGAGCTTATCATAGGTAGGTCGTCCTGGTAGGTCCTCTTAGTGGATGATGTTGATCAGCGTTTCCGTCAGGCTATTTAAAATGCCGATCATCTTCGAGGTGGCCTCGAAAGCCCTCTGAAAAGCGACCAGATGCTCGGCCTCTTCATTCAGCGATACTCCCGAAACCTGGGTTCGCAGGTCCTGCGTCTGACTCAGCAGCAGTTGCGAAGTGGACTGGTTGCTCTTAGCCAAAGATAGATCGTTGCCCACGCGTCCACCCAGGTTTCCATAGAACTGCGCAAAGGTGTAGCCGTTGACCGTTTTTGCATCCCCCAGGGCGGCCAAGCTCAGCGCGTTTCCATTTCCTCCGGTGGCGCCCGGCGATGCGGCGGCGATCTGGTCCGGCGTAAGCGGATTTACCGCCAGTGACAGGGCCGCGCCCGTGGCCGGGTTATAGGTGAACAGATCGGTGGTGGGCGCCGCTCCATTCTGGTCGACGCCTTGCGCGAGCGTGGTGTTCACTTGATCGGCCAGGCCCTGAGCCAGAGTGTTTAGGTCGCTCAGGTACGAGGGTATGACGGAGTTCTTGTCTTCCAGCAGGGCGCCCAGTTTCCCGCCCGTCAACTGGCTGCTGATGTCAGCGCCGCTGCTGCTCAGGATCTTGATTTGTGAAGTAGAGAAATCGCCTTGGATGGCATAGACCTTGTCGCCTGTCACCAGCGCCGTCTGACCGCCGATGTACACGGCGACCGAGCCGTCCGGCTGCTGCAGCGTGGTGAAGTTCACCAGTTGCGATAGCTCTTCGAGCGACGAGTTTAGTTGGGCATCCACGCCCGCGTCGGAACTGCCCGGCTTTCCCCCCTGGTTGTGGGTGTTGATCTGGGCGATTATTGTCGCCAGATGATTGATGGCGTCGATGCCGCCGC
>DATDHK010000382.1:0-10242 GCA_036521635.1 Bryobacteraceae bacterium
AGTTTATAGGGACCGGGAGCGCAACCGGCGGGCATCACGGCGTCGGTCACCAGGATTGATCGCTCCAATCCCTTCGCCCGCATCGCGACGTTCAGGAAAGATTTCGGCAAATGGATTCCGTCCACGATGAAGCTGGCCGCCAAGCGGTCCTCGGCCAGTTGATCCCAAATGTAGTTGGGATGCCGCGGGAGTATCGAGTGCGCGCCGTTGCCGATGTGCGTGGAAAGAGTGGCGCCGGCGCTGACCGCGTCCGCGATCTCATCGGCGTTCGCGCGAGTGTGGCCGATGCTCACGACCACGCCTTCACGGACCACGGTTTCGATGAATTGTTTGGCGGCGGGCCACTCGGGTGATAAAGTGATCAGGCGGATGTGGCCCTGCGCGGCATCCTGGAAGCGGTGGAATTCGTCGAGATCGGGCGGCCGGGTCCAACGCCGCGGATGAGCGCCGCGTGGACCATCGTCGGGCGAAATGTATGGACCCTCCACGTGAAATGCTTCCATGGCCGGGCCTTCGGGAATCGACGCCTTCGCTTGAGCAAGATTGCGGAGCGCGCCCGTCATGTTTTCCGGCGATCCGGTGATCACCGTCGGAAAAAATCTGGTCACGCCGGTTGCGAACATCGCGCGGATGGATCGCGAGATTTCTTCGTGGCCGGCGGACGGCGAGTTGTAATCGACGCCGGCGAAGCCGTTCACTTGCAAGTCGATCCAGCCGGGCGAGATGTAGATTGCGGGGCCGGGCGCGGGACAAACGAGCGGATCGACACCCGTGATGAAATCGCCGAACGAAATTTCGACCTGCCCTCCCGTCGAAGGATCGATGCCGTTACATTTCATGAAGTCACCGGTTTATGCACAAGTTTCCCACAGCCTGTGGACGCTAAGTGCAAGAAGTTGCGCCGGAAAAAAGTTGTTGAAAAGGCGATCGGCGGTTCAAATAGTTCTGGCGCGGCGGGCGAAGCCCTGGTAAAACAGATGCAGATCCTTCGCGAGTGTGGTCCTGGCGGGTAATCTCGGGGGAGGTGGCCGTCGGGATCGCACTTGCGGATCTTTCCGCTCCGTCCATTCTTCAGGAAAGACACTCTCTCGCGGTCCGCGGATTAGCCGGCGATTTATTGATCAACCGGTTTCACAACTCAGGTGGTGCAGACGATCGTATTTCGTCGGGTGTATTGTGGCGGGAGGCAGGCCACAAAAGAGATGGCCTGCCCACAGTTCTAAACCGCGACAGGCTCTCGCTTCTCCACCGGCAACAACCACCCAAATTTATCCGGCGCGTTGCCGTTGACGATATCGAAAAATGCCTTCTGGAGTTTGCCTGTGATTGGACCCCGCCCGCCCTCGCCCACCTGCACGCGATCCACCGAGCGGATCGGCGTAATTTCAGCGGCGGTCCCGGAGAAAAACACTTCGTCCGCGATGTAGAGCAACTCGCGCGGTATAAGGCTCTCCGCCACTGGAAATCCAAGGGCCGTGGCCAGTTGCATTACAGTGTCGCGGGTGACGCCCGGCAGCACCGAGGCGCCCAGCGGAGGCGTCAGAATCTTGCCGTCGCGAACCACAAAAATATTCTCGCCGGAGCCTTCACTCACATAGCCGGAAGTATCCAGCGCGATGCCCTCCGCATATCCATTGATGTGCGCTTCCATGCGGATTAGCTGCGAGTTCATATAATTTGCGCCCGCCTTAGCCAGCGCCGGCAGTGTGTTGGGCGCGATGCGGGTCCAACTGGAAACGCAAACATCCACGCCGTTCGCCAGCGCTTCCTCACCGAGATACTTTCCCCACTCCCAACACGCGATGTACACTTCGGTCGGATTGTTGGGCAGGACGCCCACATCGCCATAGCCACGCAGCGCGATGGGACGGAAATAGCACGAATCCATCTTATTCACGCGCACCAATTCCACCATCGCGTCGGCCAGTTCGCCGGCGCCGTACTTCATTTCGATGCGATAAATCTTGGCGGAATCGAGCAGGCGGCGAATGTGGTCGCGCACGCGAAAGATGGCGGGTCCGGTGGAAGTGGCATAGCAGCGGATGCCTTCAAAAACAGAGCTGCCATAACTGGTGACGTGCGAAAGTACGTGGATTTTGGCATCGTCCCAGGCGATGAAACGGCCATTGTGCCAGATCTTTTCCGTGGGCTTCAACATACTGTAATTATATCTATGTGCAAACCTAGAAGAGGGCATTCATGCGTAGGATCTCGGCACTATTAACCATCCTGATATTGTTGGCGGCCGCCGGCCTGGCGCAACTTCGCCAGTTGAGGCCGGGGTGGAATCTTTTTTCCACGCAGCAGGACGTTCAACTCGGAAAGGAAGCGTCGGAACAGGTGGAAAGACGGATCGCCATGGTTCACAACCGCGATCTGAACGGCTACCTCAACACCATTCTCAAGAAGCTGGAGCAATCGTCTTATGCGCGCAGCCTCAACCGCGACGGATCGAGAGGCGAAATGTTTCCGTTCACCATTCGTACCGTCTACGACAAGAAAGTCAACGCGTTTTCGCTGCCCGGCGGACCAATCTACGTCAACACCGGCCTGCTAGAGATGGCCGACAACGAAGCGCAACTGGCCGGGATAATTTCGCATGAGATGTCGCACATCGTCTTGCGCCATTCCACCAATCAGGCGTCGAAACAAAACCTGGTAGCGCTGCCGGCATTGCTGGCGGGCGCGCTGGTCGGCCACAGTCTGCTAGGTCAACTGACGCAGATCGGCATCGGCGTCGGCGCGAATTCCATGCTGTTGAAATTTTCGCGGACCGACGAAGCGGAAGCGGATTACAACGGCGCGCAGATCATGGCCGATGCCGGATACAATCCGTTGGAGCTCGCCAACTTCTTCGAAAAACTGGAAGCCAAGACCGGACGCCAGGGATCGCTGGTGCAGTTCCTGTCGGATCATCCGAATCCCGGCAATCGCGTCGCGGCGGTCAGCGAAGAGATTCAATATTTTCCGCATCGCCAGTACGTGGAGGACGAGACCGGCCAGTTTCGGCGGATTCGCGACATCGCACATCATCTCGCCGGACCGGGACAACTGCGCGGGAATTATGGCGACGACGCGCACATTTCGCCGGCGCCCACTGCGCGGCCAAGCGGCGGGATGCTGCCCTATCGCGGTCAGTCGTTCTCACTTTCGTATCCCGGTAATTGGGAAATTTTCGGCGACAAACATTCCAATACCGTCACGATCGCGCCGCGGGAAGGATTGGTGGAAGGGGCCAAGGGTGTGTCGGTGGGCTACGGCCTGGAGGTCAGTTATTTCTTCCCGATGGGCGGCAGCGTGGATCTCGACCGCGACACGCAGGCTTTGATTCGCCAGCTCAGGCAGTCGAATAAGGAAATGCGGATTGGCCGCGATGCGCGCAGCATTCAGGTCGGCGACGGGCCGGCGCTGCTCACCACTTTGTATTCGTCGTCGCCGTATCGCGGCGAGCGCGAAGTGGATGCACTGGTCACAGTGACTCGTCCCGATGGTCTTTTCTACATCGTGTTTATCGCGCCGCAAAGTGAGTTCGATCAGATACAGACGACGTTCGAAGAGATACTGCGCTCGGTGCGGTTTTTCTGATGACGCTGGATCTGGCAACAGCCGAACGCTTCGCCAATCTCGCGCTGGCCTGCATCCATCGCGAGTATCCCACCAAGCTGGGCCAACACGTTTTGAATTCGGATGACGATGTCCGGCCGGCTCGAGAGCTGACTCCGGCATTCTACGGATGCTACGACTGGCATTCGGCCGTGCACGGCCATTGGATGTTGATCCGGCTGGCGCGAACATTTCCGGGCGAGCCGCTGGCCGCGCGAGTGAAGCATTCGGTCGGACGAAACCTCACACCCGAAAACCTGAAACGAGAAGAAGAATATCTCAAAGGGAAGGGCCGCGAAAGTTTCGAGCGGCCTTATGGATTGGCTTGGCTGCTGCAACTGGCGGCGGAGTTACGAGCGTGGAACGATGCGGACGCTCAACGCTGGTCGGGGGCATTGACTCCGCTTGCCGAACTTGTGGAGCAGCGCATACAACAATGGCTCGGCAAGTTGTCGCATCCTGTCCGTTCCGGTGAGCACAGCCAGAGCGCGTTCAGCTTCGGACTGATGCTGGACTACGCGCGTGCGAGCGACAGACCGGAATTCGCGCAACTGCTCGAAGCCAAGACCCGCGAGTTTTATTCCGATGATCGCAACGCGCCGCTGGCTTACGAGCCTTCCGGAGAAGATTTTCTCTCGCCTTGCCTGGCGGAAGCCGATGTAATGCGGCGCGTGATGCGCGGCGCGGAATTTGCGGATTGGCTCGGGCAGTTCCTGCCACAAATTCCGTTGAGGCCGGCCCAGGCGCCGGATGCTTCCGACCCCAAGCTCGGACACCTGGACGGACTGAATTTGAGCCGCGCGTGGATGCTGCGAGGCATTCTGCACGCGCTCCCGCCGGGCGACGCGCGGATTGTTTCCTTACAGGTTGCTGCCGACGAACATGCTGCCGCCGGACTCGCGTCTGTGAGTGGAACGCACTACGAAGGCGCACATTGGCTGGGTACGTTCGCGGTTTACCTGCTTACGGAAAGCGCTTCGGCACAATCGTGACGCGGACCGGAATCCTGGTTCCATCCGGCCGCTCAAACTGAAACTTGTATTCGCCCAGGAACCCGGGCCCCGGCTGCCAGTAGAAAACTCCGCCCTTCAGCGTGGAACCGATTGGCAATGCGTCCGCCTTGACCACTCCGAGAGGCAATTCGATGCGCCCCACTTCTTCCATCGTCACCGAGTAACCACCATCGGCATCCGGCGCCGCTGGTTCCGGCATTGCCGATTCAGGAATTGCATCTTCTGGAGCGGCTTCACTGCCTCCGCCGGTATTGAACACGTTGAAGTAGCGGCTGCCGAGTCCCTCGCCGTGTCCCGCGTTGTCGAACGCATTCCACGATATTGTATGGACACCGTTGGCCAGAGTCCTCGTATCCAGGTGGATGAAGCCAACCGCTCCCAGGCTATTTGCGTATCCGGGAAACAGCGAAGCGATATCGGAGCGAAACTGATTGTAAACCGGATGTACGGACAAAGCGCCGTCGAGCACCAGGGTGATGGTTGATCCGTCGAGGGGAATCATGGAAGGTTGCGGCGTCAGCGCCCAGCCGAAGTTTACAAAATCATTGCCGGATACCGTTCCACCCTGAGCCGGCGTATCCAGCGTTCCAAACGGTTTCGCGGCGTGCGCATTATCCACCACGATGGTCTTCGTTCCAAGGTCGACCTGCACGCCCGTCTTGCTGTGCGCGATGGCGTGAATCTTGTAAGTTCCGTTTCCCGGCGCGCCGGAGCCGCTGGAATTCGGCAGAAAGTTCGTGAGCATCTGATAACCCCAACCAGCCCGGTAACTAAATGGATAGCTGGGGAACATGGCTTGCACGTCAGGCCGCGCGTCGGTGACGAACACCGCGTTGCCGACGAAGATCAGGCTTCCCGCCGGCTCGCCGGTAATCGGCTCGCGCCAGATATCCACGCTTGCCACCTCGACGCTGTCCAGCGCCCAGCCGGTGACTGGAATAGCGCCCACAACGCCCGAAGTATTATTTACCGGCGTGTCAAAGCTGCCGAACGGCGGTCCAGTGGGATTAAGGTTGATATACACTTCGATTGTTCGCGGCGAGTTGGTGGCAGCCGGAGCCGTCACCGCTATAGTGCCGGAGCCGGCCACCATCCCCGCCGGAACGTTCACAAAAAAGGATCCATTGCCGGTTCCGGACGAAGGCGTCGCGGTAATAGGGAGATTGAACGGGGTCGACACCGTCCAATCCAGAACCCCGCCATTGCTGAAGTTGACCGCAACCTCCTGTTGACCGGTGGCTGCGGAGCCGTTGCTGGCAAAATTCAAAACATTGCGGCTAAGCGACAAGACCGAGGCTGCGATAGTGGTGGAATCCGAGAAATTCACGGTAGCCGATCCACCGCCGTATACGGTCACCAAGTTCACTTGCGGCGAAGTCGCTGTTGGTGAAACATTCACCGTTACAGTAATGACCGGGTAACTGGATCCGGGATTCAAGGCGTCACTGCGAGTGCACGTACTGCCGGAGCAACTCCAACCGGGTCCCGACATTCCGGTCAGGGTCAATCTGGCCGGCAGGAGTTCGGTCACCATTACCGGCCCGGTGGTGACCGGTCCACCGGCAAAGTTGTTCACCGTAATCCTGTAAACCGCGCCGTTCTGGCCCGGGCTGAAATTGCCGCTATGAGTCACAAGCAGGCCGATCCCGGTGGCCGCGAAGTTGGCGGTAATTGTAGTCGGCGCGTTGACAACCAGGCTTTGCGAAGGAGCGCCGACCCCATTACTCCAACCGGTGAAGCGGTACTGCTGTCCGCTGCTCGCTTGCTGATTTGGGCTCACCGAGAGCAGGTGTGTCAGTCCAGGCGCCACCAGTTGCGGAGTATTTTGAGGGGCGACGCGGCCATCGGCCATCAGTAGCAGTCCGACTGGATTAGTGCCCAACGTTAACGGCACACACGTAGAGCAGGGCGGCAGCGTTGTGTCCAAATCCAGGAATCGAGGCAGCGGAGCGGTGGCGCTGGCTGTGCCGATGGTCGAAAGCGGGGCGAGGTTTAGCTTCACCCCAATTTGATTGAGTTGCGCTTGGCTGGGCGGCTGGCCAACGCCCTGGAAGTACACGAATGTTTGTAGCGTTTCAGTAGAGAAAGGATCGGACGTTTTGGTTTCCCAAGTGACCGAGGCTGCGCCGCTTACCACGGGGATTTCGCGATAGGTCTCCTGATTAACCGGTGAGATGAATGTTCCACCGGCTCCGTTGCCATCGGCGGAGACCAGTTGCGCGGTAAGAGAATTGGTTCCGGCGAAAATCCGTGCAAACAGCCGCAAGCCGGACGGGATGTTCGTGAATCGAGCCAGCGCTCGCGTACCCGTATCGCCAAAGCCGACCACGGGACCGAACACGCTCGAGTTCAGGAATCCGCTCTCTGAGTAGTAGGGATAACCGGCTAAACTCGGGTCCTGGCCCGGCGCCGTGCATTGGGGGTTCATACAGGTTCCGAAGAGCGGACGGAACACGTTTGCAAATCCCTCCTGGAAGTTTAGTGGAAAAACCACTTGCGTGTTGGGATCCGGTCCAGGCGTCTGTGCTCCTTGGGTCGCGTGCAGTCCAGGCTGTACGAACGCGACGGTTTGAAGGGAACCGTTCACGAAGACCGGACCGGCGCCGGTGTTCGATGTCAGGAACAGAAGCACCTGGGTTGGAATGGGAGTCGAGCTTAAGCCGAGGACCGGGGTGTTCAAACGCACATTCGCCAGTTGCAGAATAATCTGTTGCGGGCTATTCGTTGCCGGCAGCTGAACTTGTGAAAAGAGGACGGAGTTGGAGGAAACCAGTTGCCCCAGGAAGGCATTCGTTCCCAACACGGGATTGTGTGGCGCATTGACCAGCAGCAGAGCTTCGGAACTGGTGCCGCCGCTCAGCAGGCGGCTGGTGGCGTTGGTATTAAGGAATGCCTGCAGGTCCACTTTGACGCCGCCTGGCGGAAGTAACGTACACGCCATTCCGAAATCGAACAACTCGGCCAATCCCTCCACGCGAATAATCCCAGGGTTAAAGCCGCCCATGCAGCTCAACATGTCGGCCCCGCTTTGAGTGACGGAAAATGTTTGACCCGCGATGGTGATTGTTCCAGTTTTGACGGTGGCGGTCATATTCGGCGCAACGGAATATGCTACCTGCCTGCTGCCGTAGATGGGCCCACTGCCTGTAAGCGTGATGAAGCTCGCGTTTGCTACGGCGTTCCAGGAGCAGCCTGCCGCGGTAGTGACCGAAAACATAGCGGCAGCGCCCGCGGACCCGAATAACAAGGACGAATTGAAGGCCGAGAACGACGGGTCGGCGATGGGAGTAACCGTATACGAACAGTTGGGCGGCGGATTGATTGGAACGGGGGTGAGAACACGGATGGTGTTATTGTACTGGTCCACGAAATAAATTTTTCCGGAAGAGTCGCGCGCAAGTTGGGAGGGATAGTTGAGCTGGGCGTTCACAGCCGGCCCGCCATCTCCGCTATAGCCGGCGGATCCATTGCCTGCTATGGTTGTGATCACGCCCCCGGACACCAGACGGATGCGGTGATTTTGCGAATCGGCTATCAAGAGGTTGCCGGAACCGTCCACGAGCACGTCCTCGGGTTGAAGCGCCGCACTGGTAGCAGCTCCGTCATCGCCCAAGGCGAATCCGCCGCCGGCTACGGTGGTGATTGTTCCTGCGGCGATCCTGCGAATCCGGCTGTCCCCGAAATCCACGAAATAGAGGTTGCCGGCGCTGTCCAACGAAGGTCCTTGGGGGAAATTCAATTGGGCGCTCGTAGGCGGTCCGCCGTCGCCTGAAAAACCTTGAAGGCCGATGCCCGCTATGGTGGTGATAATTCCGTTGGAGACTTTCCGGATGCGGTAATTATCGGTGTCGGTAATAAAGATGTTCCCGGAGCTGTCCACCGCGACCCCGCCCGGAGCGGCCAGTTGAGCGCTGGTAGCCGGTCCGTTGTCGCCTGAAGAGCCAAAGGTTCCATTGCCCGCAACCGTGGTGATCACTCCATTCACGATTTTACGAATGGAGGCATTCAGGTTGATGTAAATATTGCTGGAATTGTCGATTGCCAACTTTCTCGGGAAGCCAAGGGTTGCGCTTGCGGCCGGACCGTTGTCGCCAGTGTCTTCGCCCTTTCCATTGCCTGCTATCGTGCTAATGACGCCATTCGTAATCTTGCGTAACCGGTGGCTGCCACTATCCGCGACGTATATGTTTCCCGAAGCGTCGACCGCTACACCCCTGGGTCCGCTTAGACCGGCATTGACCGCCGGTCCGCCGTCGCCGGAGCTGCCGCCGCCTACTACCGTTGTTACAACGTTTGATATTTTTCGGATCCGATTATTTCCATCGTCGCCGAGGTAGAGCGTTCCGGAACCGTCGCGAGCGAGACTCCTGGCGCCGCTTAGTTGGGTGCTGGTGGGCGGCAGGCCATCTCCATTGAAACCCTGGACGCTGCCCGCGACTGTGCTGATGATCCCCCCTGTCACTTTCCTGACTCGGGCGACAGTATCGGTAATGTATAGATTTGTGCCGGCACTGTCCACGGCGATACCCGCCGGATAAACGTAAGCGCCGATCGCGGGGATATTGTCGCCTTGGGCTCCAAAATCTCCGCCGCCGGCGACGGTCGTAATTGTTCCGCCCGAGACCTTGCGGACGCGTTGATTGCCTATTTCACCGATGTAGAGGTTTCCAGCGCCATCCAGTGCGAGGCTCACAGGTAAATTCAGTTGCGCGTTGACAGCGGGGCCATTGTCGCCGGAAAAACCGGGCCCCAGTTGGTTACTGCCCGCGACCGTGATGATGGTCCCGTTGGTTATCTTTCGAACGCTGACGTAATCCACGACGTAAAGATTCGAGCTGCTGTCCAAGGCGAGCGCTCCCGGAGACTGGAGTCCGGCGCTTGTGGCGGGGCCGTTATCACCCGATGAGGTACTGTTTCCGTTCCCGGCAATGGTCGTGATGATGCCGTTGGACACCTTGCGAACGCGGTTGTTGTTATTCTCCGCAATATATACATTGCCGGCAGCATCCACCGCGAGCGCATTGGGAGAGATCGACGCTGCGGTTGCGGGTCCGTTGTCGCCCGAGAATCCCAGCGATCCATTGCCGGCCACTAGCGTCAGCGTGCCGTTTGAATTGAGTTTGTAAACGCGGGGTTCGTAAGACGAGTTGAAGTATAGATTCCCGGAAGGATCGACGGCAATGTTAGGGCTCGATATAAATCGGCTGGTTCCGGCCATGCCATCGGCGGACGCACTGCCGGCGATGGCGCCGATGGTGTACTGGGCTGTAGCCGGGACAATAAAAAGCGTTAGGCACGTACAAGCGCAGCGAAATATTTGGCGCACGTTTCGAGCCCTTCAAGGAAAGCTGTAAGAATGTGGGGACAATCGAGAATACCATGATCGGGCGGAGCTCCCCATGCTCGTGGGTAACGGCGTTGAAGCGAAGGCGTGGCGGCCTTGATCTGAGTGGGCGTCGCGAGATTTTGCGCCGTTGAAGCGTGCGGATCCGATTTTGCGATTTGAGGACGGCATTTTTGGATAATTCCTTCGACTCAATCGTAACGGGTGGACGTGGAGGGGCTGCAGGCTGGTGCGGTGAATTGGTTGAGGGGGAAGGAGATTGAGATTTTTGGGAATTGTGAC
>DATDHK010000383.1:0-21319 GCA_036521635.1 Bryobacteraceae bacterium
GGAAAGGTTGCCATGAATATTCGACCGCTCTATGACCGGTTGGTGGTCAAGCGCATTGAAGAGACACAGAGTATGCAGGGTTCGCTGCACATTCCCGACTCGGCCAAAGAGAAGCCGCAGGAAGCCGAAGTGTTCGCCGCCGGAAAGGGTAAGCGGCTGGAAGACGGCACGCTGGTTCCACTGGATGTGCAAGTGGGCGATCGCATCTTGTTCGGCAAGTATTCCGGTAGTGAAATCCGCGTGGACGGTCAGGAATATCTGATCATGCGCGAGGAAGATGTGCTCGGCATTTTGTCGGGCGGCGCGAAGCTGGCGAAAGCGTCCTAAGTATAAGACAAAAGATTGAGGAGATATCAGGAGAATACCATGGCGGCGAAACAGATTATTTACAGCGAGAATTCCCGGCAGGCGATTTTGCGCGGCGTCAACCAGTTGGCCGATGCGGTCAAGGTGACGCTCGGCCCCAAGGGCCGCAACGTGATTCTGGAGAAGAAATACGGCAGCCCCACGATTACCAAGGACGGGGTGACGGTGGCCAAAGAGATCGAGCTGAAGGACCCGCTCGAAAATATGGGCGCGCAGATGGTGCGTGAAGTGGCGTCGAAGACGTCCGATATCGCGGGCGACGGCACCACCACCGCCACCATTCTGGCGCAGGCCATTTTCCGCGAAGGCATCAAGCATGTCGCCGCGGGAGCAAACCCGATGGCCTTGAAGCGCGGTATCGAAAAAGCCGTGGATGCGGTCGTGGAAGAAGTGAAGAGAATTTCGAAGCCGGTTTCGGGCGACATGATCGCTCAGGTGGGAACCATCTCGGCTAACGGCGACGCCACCATCGGAAACATTATCGCCGAAGCCATGAAGAAAGTCGGCAAGGACGGCGTCATCGCGGTCGAAGAGTCGAAGACCATGGTCACCGAACTCGAAACCGTCGACGGCATGCAGTTCGATCGCGGCTATCTCTCGCCCTACTTCGTTACCGATCCGGACCGCATGGAATGCGTACTGGAAGATCCCTACATCCTGATTTACGAAAAGAAGATCGGCAACATGAAGGACCTGTTGCCGCTGCTGGAGCAAATCGCGCGCGCCGGCAAGCCTCTGCTGGTGATCGCCGAAGACGTGGAAGGCGAAGCGCTGGCGACCATGGTCGTCAACAAACTGCGTGGCACGCTGAACGTCTGCGCGGTGAAAGCTCCGGGCTTCGGCGATCGCCGCAAGACCATGCTCGAAGATATCGGCATTCTGACGGCCGGCAAGGCCATCATGGAAGAAACCGGCATCAAGCTTGAGGGCGTGAAACTCGAAGACCTGGGTCGCGCCAAGCGCATCACCGTGGACAAGGACAACACCACTATCATCGACGGACAGGGCACGGTGGCCACCATCGAGGGGCGCATCAAGCAACTGCGCGCACAGATCGAGGAAACCACGTCCGACTACGACCGCGAAAAACTGCAGGAGCGTCTGGCGAAATTGGCGGGCGGCGTGGCGATCGTTAAGGTCGGCGCGGCCACCGAGACTGAGATGAAGGAGAAAAAGGCCCGCGTGGAAGATGCACTGCATGCCACGCGCGCGGCGGTGGAAGAGGGTATTGTTCCGGGCGGCGGAGTGGCCCTGCTGCGCGCCGCGTCCAAACTGAGTTCGCTAAAAGTCGAAGGCGACGAGCAGGTCGGCGCGAATATCGTTAAGCGCGCTTGTGAGGAGCCGCTCCGTCAAATTACGGCCAACGCCGGTCTCGAAGGTGCGATCTTAATCGAGAAGGTACGCGATAACGAGGACCCCAACTACGGCTTCAATGCCGCCACCGGGAAGTTTGAGGATCTGGTGAAGTCCGGCGTTGTCGACCCCACCAAGGTGACCCGTTCGGCGCTGCAGAACGCTTCGTCCATCGCGTCCCTCATGCTTACTACCGAGGCGATGATTTGTGGGGTGGTGGAGGAGTCCGATAAATAAGGGACGATGAAACGCATCACACTCAAGCTGACCGCTGAAGAACTAAAACTGTTAACCGCTCTCGCGGCGGATCAGCTATTCCATAAAGAATTCATCGATCCCAGAATGCCCGGCCACAGGACCGACCGCAACGAGTTGGCCCTGGGCAAGGCCCTGGTCGGACGCATGCGATTAATAGCGGACCCAAATGCCGTTTAGCCAGCTCATCCCGCAAGCATTGACGCCGGTGATGATCTACGCCCAGGCACCCACCGCATCGGGCGTCTACGGGATCTCCAACGCACGCGAGTGGATCTACATTGGCGAGACCGACAACATACGCGGCGCGCTATTGGCCCACTTACAGGACTCAGGCGCGCCGGTAATGCAGCGGCAACCCACTGGATTTGTCTTCGAGGTTTGCGAGCAATCGAAACGGCCGGCGAGACAGGACCGGTTGGTCCTGGAATATGAGCCGACATGTAACAGGCATGGGACGAGAGGGCAATAATGCAATTCATCCTGACCGGGTTCACTCAAGATACGGGATTCCGCGTGTTCGCCTTCGAACGCATCGGCGCCGACCGCACACGCACGTCGTTTACGGTGAGGACGGATCTCGATCTGATCCGCAAGTACGGAATTCGCGTGCAGGAGCTGCCGCTCTTGTGCCGCGCGTTACTGGAGCGGCGCGGCGAGGCCGAGTTGGAACGCACCTGGATCTTCACCGAAGAAGAAATGCGCGCTTACGCCAGCAACTGCGCCGCGGAGCGCGATGAGGCGCAACGGAAGAAGTCGATGCGCAAGGCTGCCTTGCAGCTTGGCGCCTTTTAGGACCCTTCGGCCGATCGATTGTTCTTTGGGCGTCCGTACTGGTTGTAGAGACGCAGTGCTACCCTTGGTCCGGATTCCGACCGCAACGGGAGGCAGTAGCTTGGGGAACACCGCCGGGAAATTTCTGCTTTGCGCATTTGTCTTTTTGACAATTTCTTACGCCCACGCCCGCGGCAACCTGCCCATGAGTTTCGAACCCAACGTCGGCCAGGCCGATGCGCGCGTGGACTTTCTGGCGCGCGGCAATGGCTATCTCCTGCTTCTCACGCCCACTGCTGGAACATTGTGTTTGAGCGGTCCCTCGAAAATGAGCATCAAGCTGGCCGGGAGCAACCCCGCGGCTCAGGCTGAGGGCCTGCAGCCTTTGCCGGGCAAGAGCAATTACCTGATTGGGAACGACCGTGCTCAGTGGCGCACCAACGTTGCCAACTACGCCAAGGTCAGATATCGAAATGTCTACGCCGGCGTGGACATGATCTATTACGGAAATCAGCGGCATCTCGAATACGACCTGGTAGTCGCTCCCGGCGTGGATCCCCGCGTCATCCAACTGGCGTTCTCCGGAATTCAGAGCATGCGCATCACGCCGGACGGCGACCTGCTCCTGCGTGTTCCCGGCGGAGAAGTACGCCAGCATAAGCCAGTCGTTTATCAGGAAACCCGCGGCGCCCGGCAATCCGTAGAAGGAAACTATTTACGCCAGGGCAATCGGACCATCGGATTCAAGCTTGGAAAGTATGACTCCGGCCGCCCCTTGATCATCGATCCGCGATTGAATTATTCCACCTTCGTCGCCAGAACAAGCTCCACACTTCGCGCCACCGGCGGCGAGGAACAAGGCAACGCGATCGCGGTGGACTCGTCGGGCAGCGCCTACATAACCGGCTGGACCCAGTCGCCCGACTTCCCCGTCAAGGGCGCCGTTCAATCGGCCAAGGGCGCGGGGCTGCAAAGCGCGTTCGTGACGAAGCTGAATCCCGCGGGCAGCGCGCTGGTTTACTCAACCTATCTCGGCGGCGGCAATCAGGACGAGGGCCGTGGCATCGCGGTGGACTCCTCGGGCAACGCCTACGTGACCGGCCGGACCTCTTCGAAAAATTTCCCGGTCACCGCGGGCGCGTTCCAGCCGGCCCTGCTGGCGGACGGCGCCGCTTTCGTTGCGAAGTTGAATGCGGCCGGCGATGCGCTGCTCTACTCAACCTACCTGGGCGGCGCCACGCATGCGTTCAGTGGAGGCGCCGCAATCGCCGTGGACTCCGCGGGCAACGCATACGTGACCGGCTTCACGGGATCGGTGACCGGCTTCCCCACTACGCCGGGCGCTTTTCAGAACACACCGAACTTCATCTTCGCCGCGAAATTCAATCCGTCAGCCTCCGGTGCTTCCTCGCTGGTTTATTCCACCTTCCTGGGCAAAGGCAGCGGCGGAACTTCGGAGAGCCGCGGCATTGCGGTTGACGCCGCAGGCAATGCCTACATCGCCGGCGTTAGCAGTCAAGTTGGAATCGCCACGCCAGGCGCGTATCAGACATCCACTGCGGGCGGAGACGCCTTCGTCACTAAGTTGAACGCCGCAGGTTCGGGACTCATCTACTCCACTTACCTGGGTGGCAGCGCTCTGGATGAGGCGCATGCAATCGCGCTGGATACGATGGGCAATGCCTACGTAACTGGCGCCACCGGTTCCACGAATTTCCCCACAACACCCGGCGCTTTTCAGACGGCGTTTCAGGGCGGCGGGACGCATGTCTTCGTCGCGAAGTTGACGGCCGCCGGCGACGCGCTGGCCTATTCCACCCTGCTCGAAAGCGGGGGCAGTTTTAACACCGAGCATGGCGATGGCATCGCGGTGGATTTCTCCGGCAATGCCTATGTGACCGGCACAACGCAATCCACCACTTTTCCAATCACCGCTGACGGATTCAAAAGTCCGCCGGGTGCCAACTACAAGGGATTCGCCACCAAGCTGAACCCGGCCGGCAATCAACTGGTCTACTCTTCCTACATTGCGGGCGACATTTCCGACATGGGCCATGGCGTTGCCGTGGACATTTTGGGTAATGCCTACTTCGTGGGCGAAACTTCGTCGCCGAATTTCCCGCTCACGCCGGGCGCGTTCCAGGCGGGAGCAACCCCGTGTTGTTCCGGAAAGGCTTTCGTCACCGGCATCGCGGCCGATACAGGGATCTTCCTAGGGCAAACGGGTCTCACTTTTCAGTCTGTGGAACGCGGTGGCTCGCTAGCGCCGAAACCCTTCCGCGTTTTTAACGCCACTTCGCACACCTTGAATTTCACCGTCACAACATCCACTGCTTCGGGAGGCCCCTGGCTGTTCGCGGCCGGTTACGGTGGTGGTCCGCTCAACCCCGACCAGTTTGCCACGGGCGATGTAATCGTAAGCCCTAACACCCTCGGGGCGGGAGATTACTACGGACAACTACGGGTGGATTCTCCGGGCGCGCCTAATTCGCCTCAGTTTCTTAACGTGGTTCTGAATGTCGGACAGGTCGGCACTAACCCCGGACCGGTGGTGGAACCCAGTGGGTTGGTTTTTGCCGGAGTGGTTGGCGCCGCCGCGCCGGCCTCGCAGACGGTGGGCATAACAAACCTCTCCAGTGACACCCATTCGTTTAGCGCTACCGGGCCGTCAGCCATAACCGTTAATCCCCCTAGTGGCTTCGTTGCGCCGAACCAGCCGCTGGATATCAGAGTTATACCGAACTCCGGGCTCGCCGCGGGAATCTATCGCGGATCGGTAGTGCTGCAATTTCCCCAAGACAATGCCGCCCGCACGTTAGATCTGCTGTACGTGGTCGCCCCCAACGCAACCTGTACCCCCACCAAGCTGCTGCCCGTATTTACTACGCTGGGAGCGAACTTCACTGCGCCCGCCGCTTGGCCTGCGCCAATCGATGCAATCGTGACGGACGATTGCGGCTCGCCCGCGCGCACCGGATCGGTAGTCGCTTCATTTACCAACGGCGATCGGCCGCTCAATTTAGCGTCCCAGCATGACGGCCACTGGTCGGCCACCTGGGCGCCGCGCAACGTGCGCAGTTCGATGGCCATCACGGTAACCGCGCAGCAGCCGGCGGCCAACTTGCAGGGGACCGTGCAGATCAGCGGCAGTGTTCCGGACAATCCGAAAGTTCCCGCAGTGGGCGCATTAGTCAGTTCCGGGAGTTACTCCCCACTTACTAACCCATCGCCCGGGGAACTGGTCTCGGTGTTCGGAGTCATGCTGTCCGACGGAATCGAACTTGCGTCCGCATTGCCGTTGCAGACCCAGATGCAATCGGAAATCCTGACGCTCGGCGGACGGCCGTTGCCGCTGGTGTACACGAGCCCAAATCAAGTGAACGCCATGCTGCCCTACGGACTGACGCCGGGAACGACATATCAGTTGATCGCCAAGCACGACCGTCGCCTTTCGGTTCCCCAGCCGGTAACCGTGGTCGCGGCCGAGCCGGCGATCTTCAGTACGGATTCGTCCGGCAAGGGCCAGGGAGACGTCTTCGTTTACCGCTCCGCGACCGAGCAAATCCTGGCTGCGCCGGGGCAACCTGCGAAGGCCGGCGACATTCTGATTATTTATTGCGCCGGACTAGGCTTCGTCAATCCGCCGATCGATGCGGGTGTGGCGGTCGATCGTTTGATCCAGACTGCGAATCCAATCGGACTGACGATCGGCGGCGTGCAAGCCCAAGTGTTGTTTTCCGGATTGACGGGCGGCCTGACCGGGCTGTACCAAGTGAATGCGGTGATGCCGGCGGGCGTCAGTCCCGGCGATGCCGTGCCGGTGGTGCTCACTCTCGGTAATGTGGCGAGTCCGCCAGTCGGCATGGCGGTTCGCTGAGCCGGACCGCTAAGCGATAATCAAAATACATGGTGCGTTTCTTCTCATCGCCCTTCACTGAAATTCCCAAGCTCACCATCACCGCCGCGCTCGACATCCTCATTGTCGCCGTGCTCATCTATCAATTCCTGATGATCATCCGCGGACGCCGCGCGGTAAACGTGCTCTTCGGCCTCGGCATTCTGGGCTTGATTTATCTGGCCGCCATCTGGACGAAGCTGGAAGTTCTCCGCACCATTCTCGCGACGCTGGCCCCCTACACCGCCATCGCGCTGATCGTAATGTTTCAGTCCGAACTGCGCCGCACACTCGCGCGGCTGGGCCGCAAGCCCTTTCTTGGCGTCAGCCAATTGGAACGCCGCGAACACACTCAGGAAATCCTGCTGGCCATCGGCCGCCTCTCTCAAATTCCAGCCGGCGCTCTCATCGTCGTGGAACGGAAAATCGGCCTGCGGACCTTCGTCGAAAGCGGCGTGAATCTCGACGCCGCCATTTCGCGCGACCTGCTCTGCGCCATTTTCCAGCCCGCCGGAGCGCTGCACGACGGCGCCGCAATTATTCAGGGCGGCCGAATCGCCGCAGCCGCCTGCTTTCTGCCGCTCACCACCAATCCCCATCTGATAACCGAATTGGGAACGCGCCATCGGGCGGGCCTCGGAATCACGGAAGAATCCGACTGTATGACCGTGATTGTTTCCGAGACCGGTAGAATCTCCATCGCCGCCTTCGGTGAAATTGAACTGGACGTCAGCATCGACCGCGTGTCCGATTTCCTTTCGGCGCGCGCGGACCGCCGCGAGTTGCGCGGCTCTCCCGCCGTCGCACATAGCTCACCGGCCGTTCGCGAGTATCGCCCATGATGCCGCTCCTCACGCGAAATCTAGGCTGGAAGCTGGCGTCGCTGCTGATCGCCCTGGCGCTCTGGATTGCAATTGCGCGCGAGCCGGAGCTGGCCACGTCTCTCTCCGTGCCCATCCAATTCAAGAATATTCCCGACGACCTCGATATCGGCTCGAACGTGCCGGAACGCATCCACGTGGAAGTGCGCGGCCCCTCGGGACGGCTATCGCGCGACAACCTCTCCGATCTCGCGGTGGTCTTGGATCTCTCCGGCGCGCACGTGGGCGAGCGCACCTACACGGTCCATCCTTCTAACACAAATCTCCCGGCCGGAGTGGCTTTCTATCGCGCGGTTCCCTCCCAAATCACGCTGCGCTTCGACCGTGTGTTGACTCGCGAAGTGC
This sequence comes from Bryobacteraceae bacterium, assembly GCA_036521635.1. Taxonomy (GTDB): domain Bacteria; phylum Acidobacteriota; class Terriglobia; order Bryobacterales; family Bryobacteraceae; genus Palsa-89. Next base: position 7,870 of record DATDHK010000383.1, read on the forward strand.
CGGTCGTTCCCGTCTACTCGAAAACGCCGGAAGGCTACCGCGTCCGCGCCTATCGGCTCGCGCCCGCGCGCGTCCGCATTCGCGGGCCTGAGGAGCGGGTGAAGGGTATCGCCAACGTTGGAACCGATCCCGTGGACCTGAGCGGCGTCGTCAGCCAGAAAGAGTTTCGCACCGCGGTCAACCTCGGGGACGCTCAGGTGAGACTTGAAGCGCCAACCACGATCACGCTACAAGTGACGCTTGAAAAAAATACCCAGAAAGATTTGAATTAATGGCGCGTGTGCTTTTTGGCACGGATGGGATCCGTGGCTTGGCCGGCGCCTATCCGCTGGACGCTAAGACCGCCCACGCGGTGGGCGCGGCGCTCGGAAAACTGGTGGTGAAGTCCGGGCGGGAGCGTCAAGTCGTCATCGGAATGGATACGCGCGAGTCGGGTTCATGGCTCGCCGCCGAAGTGGCGGGTGGCCTGGCGCGGCACGGAGTGACATCGGATTTTGCGGGAGTGACGACCACGCCGGGCGTGGCGTATCTGGCGCGAACCGGGCCATTCGCCGCGGGCGTCATGATTTCCGCCTCGCACAATCCGTATCGGGACAACGGCATCAAATTGATCGCGCACACCGGCTACAAATTGCCGGACGAGCAGGAAGAGCAACTCGAATCCGAAATCTTCGCGCTGCTTCGCGCAGGCATCGCGCCCTCGCCCGCCGCGCTCCAAGTGGATGAAGATCTCGACCACACCTATATCGATCACCTGGCCGGAACCTTGCCGGGCGGACTGGGCGGCCTGCGAATCGTGGTGGATTGCGCCAACGGTTCGGCGTCCTTTCTCGCGCCGGAACTCTTCGAGAGGCTCGGCGCGTCGGTGCATCGGATTAATTGTTCGCCCGACGGACGCAACATCAATCTCGATTCCGGTTCGCTGCATTTGGATGGACTGCGGAAGGTAGTGCTCGAAGAATCGGCCGACGCCGGCGTGGCGTTCGACGGCGATGCCGACCGCGCGTTGTTCGTATCCCGGTCCGGCCGAATCGTCGACGGCGACGCAGTGCTGCTCTTGACCGCCCGTTGTCTAAAGGACCGCGGCCGCCTGCCCGGCCAGACAGTGGTCGCGACAGTAATGTCCAATCTCGGCCTGGAGCGCGCGCTCGCCGCCGAGGGTATTAAGATGTTGCGAACTCCGGTGGGCGACAAGTATGTTCTGGAGGAAATGCTTCGCACCGGCGCAACGTTGGGCGGCGAGCAGTCCGGGCATGTTATTTTCCTCGAATACGCCACTACCGGCGACGGAATGTTGACGGCCTTGCGTGTTTTTGAAGTAATGCAAAACGCGGGCGCGGGGCTCGATGAGCTGACCGGCGATTTCAAGGTGTACCCGCAGCTCTTGGTCAACGTCCGCGTGAAAGAACGCAAGCCGCTCGACGACCTGCCCTCCGTAAAGGCCGAAATTCGCGCCGCGGAAGCGTCTTTCGGAGACGCGGGCCGCGTGCTGGTCCGCTTCTCCGGCACCGAACCACTGGCGCGCGTAATGGTGGAAGGCCCGGACCAGGAGCGCGTGGAAAATTTCGCAAATCGCATAGCCTCCCAAATCCGCGCCGAGCTGGGCGGAGACTAGTATTTTGCGTCCTGAATAGCCAGTGTTCCGTACGGTGGGGCGGGTCCCCTGACCCGCGCCGGGCGCCCTCGCCCGGCTTGTCGAGGTTTAATCAGATCCGAACCGACGGCCAGGGGGTCCGCGAACGCGGGCGTCCGCCCCACAAACTGGATGCCATTGGCCTGAGGCCGCGTCACGTGTCGTACAGCCACTCAGGATAACGCTTGCGAGGTATTGCCGCCTTGCGGCCCACGGCGAAAATGCACTCGCCTCGAAGGTTCTTCGCCAAGCCGGCGCGCTGGGCCGCTTCAGAGGCCCAATCGGGATAAACCTCTTCCCTCGCATAGGGACCAGTCTCGATGTGGATCGTCAGGAATCCGGAATCCATGAGCAGTTGGGAAATCTCGGTCGGCGTATATTCCCGCGCATGCCGCCGTTCTACTGTCGCCCGCTGGGGGTAGCGGCTGTACAAACCCGGATGCGATCCGCGCAGAATCGCCACCAGCGCGCGAGTGGAGACGGCGTTCGGCGTCGTTAGAATCAAGACGCCGCCGGGCTTCAGCACCCGGTAGATCTCATTCATCATTCGCATGGGGTCCTCCTGCAGGTGCTCCAGCAGTTCGCCGCAGACCACCGTGTCGAAATGATGACTGGAATATGGGAAAGGGTCGATCTCAGCGTCAAAGAGATCGATGGTGCAATCGAACACTTCGCCTTCGAGCGATTTGACCGTCCTCTCGTCAATGCCTCCCGATCCAAGATAACAACCCCGGACCTCGCCATAGCCCAGCACCCGCCCCAATGCAGGCGTGATTTGCAGGTAGCATCCCATTTCGAGAATACGGTCTTCCCGATTGCCGGGAGGGACAAGTTGCAGCGTCCGGACGAGCCTCGTGATGTGCCCTTCCAAATAGCCCGACTCTTCTGAAGCCGGAGGCGCCCACTGGAACAGGTACCGTCGCAAACGCGCGGAGTCGCCGATATCCGTGGTGCGAACGGAGGGCGCGGCCGAGTTCACGGATTGCAGGAAATCCAGGTGAAGCTGGGCGACGCGCTCCCACGTGCATGTGCGCGAAACCCACTGCCGGGCGCTTCTGCCAATCTCGGCTGTGATGCCGCTGTCGGAGAGCAGCCATTTCAAGCTCTCCAGCAGCATCCGATCCTGATGCTGGTCGCAAGGGATACGGACGCAGATGTCATCGTCCAGTTCGCGCGACGCGCCGACATCGGAGACTACTACCGTCCGTCCCAGCCCGAAGGCGCGCATCATGGTTCCGGAGGTTTCACCCAAAGTGGGCCACCTCAGGTTGATTACCACGTCGCACGCGGCAAGGAATCCGTCGAAGTCTTGAATGTGCAGATGACCGAGCAGGTGCGCCTTGCCCTCCAGGCCCAGCGCCGATATGCGCTGAGCCAAGGGAATTTCAGGATGCGGCTCACCCACGATAACCAGCCGGGCATCCGGCCGATGTTCCAACAACGATTTGAAAACCGCCAGGCACTCGCACACCTGTTTATCCGGACGATGGTAGCCGAACATACCCAGCAGCGGCTGTCCCGGATCAAGTCCCAGGCGCCGGCGGTATGGCGTTCCGTCCAGGGTTTGCAGCGCCGCGCCATGAGGGATGCGGGCAATTGGACCTGTGAATCCTTTCATGCGCACTTGGCCTTCCGAAAACCGGCTGTGCACAATGCATCCCTTGCTGCGCGACAGCAGCCGCTTGATCATGGTGAAAACTCGAGATTGCGGGCCGATCGTTCTGGTTGCATCCTCGTCCGGCAGCGCGCCGGCCTCTTCACCATAGATCTCATAGAGGACTTCCGACAGATAGGCATCCTCGCGGTGCGCCGTCAACCCGCGCATCAAGTCGTGCACGCTGGGTTCGTGCAACACGACGATGCCCGGATGCTGTAGCGCCAGTTTGTAGATCTCGGCATGGAGCGGGTTGTTGCCGATCTGATAAAGCAGGCTGTCAAAGCGCTCCGGAGCCGGCCGCCGGGGAGGTTTTTCGAACACCTCCAGGTCCACGAGTTTTTCCAGCTCCGGGATCAGCGCCGAGGCGTAATCGGCCGTGCCGGAGCGGGCCGGCGCAACCGGCGTGAATAGCGCCACCCGCAATCGCTTACCGGCGGCCGATGAGCCCGTAGTCCTGCGGTCCATAAAGATGTTGGTTCAATCGCCGCACAAATTCCAGTTCGCCAAATGGCAGACGCTCCGCCGCCGGTGGCGGGTTGAGGCGAAGCCGTTCGATCACCATCAACCCGAAATACTCGAAGATCAGTTCCAGCAGGAGCATGGGGACAGGCTGGCGGTGGGAAGGGTCGCGCCAGAAAAGGTGCGAAGCCATTACCAGATTCGCTGGATCGGGAGTTTCAAAAATCAGCATTCCGCCCGGTTTGAGAACGCGGACCGACTCGCGCACCAGCGCCAGCAGATCCACGGTACGGCAATGTTCAATCAGATGAAAGGCGCTGATCACAGCCACGGATTGGCTGTGCGCCGTACGCAGGTGCTGGAGTGCGTCCTCCTCGGCGGCATCGAGTCCTATCTCTTGGCAGTAGCTCACCGCCGATGGATTCGAATCGACGCCGACAACAGTATGGCCCGACGCGCCGGCCATTGTCAGCCACTCGCCCCGGCCGCAGCCAAGATCCAGCCATGGCCCATCCGGGATGGAGAGGCTTCGCGTGACATGGAGATAGGGCTCGAGTTTTTTGGCGGTTTCACCATCCGAGCCCCGCAGCCGGCCATAGTTGGCGAACAGAAAGGAATCGAGCAAGCGCTGATCCGCGCAGCCCGCGCAAACCGGAGCGATTGCGGCGCCGCTTGCGGCATTGCCTGCCACCGTGCTTTGGACTGGCCGGCTGGCCTGGCTTCGGATCCGCGGCAATTCTCCCTTCAGAATTCGAATCTCATGGCGCTGCGCGTCGATTTGTTGGCGCTGCGTTTCAAAAAGACTGCATCCGGTACTTAGCGCGTGCGCGACTTCGTTCTGGAACCGGACAATCTGCGGCGTATACCAGAACAGAGCCCGTTGGATGATCCTGATCAGGAAACTTCCCAGCCGTGCCCGGCGGGTGTTGGGACTCGGCGGCATCCGGCCGACTGAATCGCCGATACTGCTCAGACGTGAGCAGGAACTGCGAAAGACCTCCAACTCCTCGAGCGCCCGTTCCGCGCTCACGGACCGGCAGGCAGACTCCTGGGAAACTTCCCGCTCGACGCGTCTGCGTAATTCGCGCACTTTTTCCTGGACATTCATATTAATTGGCCATCGATTTTCTTTGGACGATGGGAACACATTCTATCAGAACTTGTGTGCAGAATAGAATTCATGCGCCTTCTCCTGCTCCCCTTGCTAGTCACCACGCTTGCCGCTCAAACCCCCAAGCCCAAACTTCCCGGCGAAGACTGGGCCGCACTCTTCAACGGCAAGGACCTCAACGGCTGGACAAAAATCGGCAACGAAAAGTGGGAGGTCGAAAACGGAACCATCCACGGCCTGGCCATCACCAAAGGCTACGGCTACCTGCGGACCGAAAAGAACTACAAAGATTTTCACCTGTCGCTGCGATTCAAATGCGAGGGCGACGGCAACAGCGGCGTCTTCTTCCATGTCGAGTTCAAGCCCGGCACAGCGGACGTGATTCAAGGTCCGCAATTTGAAATCGATTGCACTATCGGCAAACACACCGGCGGAATCTACGACGTGGGCCGCCAGTGGCTGGTCTGGCCCGCGCCGGAAAACGAAACCGTGGTCCGGCCGGACGACTGGAACGAGTACCTTTTGAAAGTGGAGGGCAATCGATACGTCGCGCGCCTGAACGGCGTGCAGATGGTGGACTACACCGACCCCAAACCCTTCGGCTCCGACGGCGGCATCGCCTTGCAGCTCCATTCCGGAGGCCACGGCAACATGCGCTTCAAAGACATCCAAATCCGCGACCTCCGTGTGGGGCAGGATGGTATCCTGCGGCCGATTGGTACTCGGCCCGAGTAATTCCGGAATCAACCTGCCCCACACTGATATCTTTATTGCAGATGATCACACTCCAGGATGTTCGAAGCGCTCGCGAGCGCATCGCGGACCGCGTAAAAAGGACGCCCCTGGTCTCCAGCCAAGCCCTCAGCGCGCGTCTCGGAGCGCAGGTTTTCCTCAAGCTGGAGCTCTTCCAAAAAACCGGCTCGTTCAAAGTTCGCGGCGCCTTCAACAAAGTCCTCAGCATTCCCGAAGAACAGCGGGGCCGGGGACTGGTGGCCGTCAGTGGCGGCAATCATGCCCAAGCCGTCGCCTACGTGGGCAAAGAACTCGGCCTGCGCGCCATCATCCTCATGCCCCAAAAAACGCCGCGCAACTATATCGAAGCGACGCAGGGTTACGGCGCCGACGTGATTCTGGTTCCAAACGTCAACGAAGCATTTCAAAGGGTCGCCGGCTATGAGCGCGACGGCTGGGCTTCGATTCATCCTTTCGACGATCCGCTGGTGATGGCCGGCCAAGGCACGGTTGGCCTCGAAATAATCGAGGACCTGCCCAGCGTGACCGACCTGTTCGTCAGCATCGGCGGCGGCGGATTCATCGGCGGCATCGCGACCGCCGTGAAAGAGCTAAAGCCTGCCTGCCGGATCTGGGGCGTGGAGACCGTAGGCGCCGACACCATGGCGCAAGCTCTAGAGGCCGGACATCCCGTTCAGCTTTCCGCCATCACCTCCATCGCCCGTACGCTGGGCGCCCCGTCCGTCTCCGAACGAACACTGGCGGTGACGAAAAAATACGTGGAGAGCGTCGCCGTGGTGCCCGACGTCGAAGCCGTCCACGCGCTTCGTTTTTTACTGGAGCGAGCCAAAGTACTCGCCGAGCCTGCCGCCTCCTGCACCCTCGCCGCCGCGGACCGCATGCGCGGCAAATTCACACCGAATTCACAAATAGTCTTGGTGCTCTGTGGAGGAAACGTCGCAGTCGACGACCTTTGTTCCTACCCCACGTAACATAATTGTTAACGCCCGGCGCGGTCTGCTAATTGCATAAGCAAAGCCGTCCCAAAAGTTAGCGAGCCCCTGGGGATCCAGTGGATTCAAGCGTTTGACTACGGGTTTAGGAGGCCCTCAAAGTCCCACCATGAAGAATCTACCAGCAAATAATCCCCGCCGGAAATATTTACCTCTCGGCGATTCGTCCTCGCACGGATTGATCGCCCGCCAAGCGACTCCTTCCTTCGGCAAACGCTAAGCGGAACCCAGGGGCTCCTTTCTCTTCCGCTTGCCTGCTATCCTGAGCCAGGAGAAGTAACTTGGCGCTTCAATTCCCCAACGATATCGGCACTTTCAAAAAGTCCTTCCTTTCCGGCGACGGCAATCTCGAGCTCGACAATCCCGGCGAGGCCTGGCAAAGCGTAGTCGCTTCCGGCGGGTTCTTTACGCCAGACATCACCAACATTGCGACTCTGAAAGTCGCCTTAAACACTAAACCTCTTCAGCTTGGAGAGCCCGGCGGACTGAAGTTTAACGTCGGCGTAACTGCCGCATCCAACAACCAGATTGAGCTGATTTGGCCCGGCGTGGACAACCCCGTCCTCACCGCCTTCGGGCTCCAGAGCCTCCTCACCCCCGGCAAGGTTTACGCACACGTGCTGTTATCGGGAACCGCCGATGCAACCGCGAGCGGCGCCTTTCCGATCGGCCCCCTGACGAACACCACCTTCAGCATAGGCGGCGGGGGCAACGTGGCCTTTGAATTCCTCAAGCTCTACGATCCCAAGGCGTTGAATGCATTGGAGCTGCTGCGCGACCTGCTGGGTTCGCTTCGTTTTCCTCAAAAGATCGGCCACGTGGCGGAGATACCGGCGGCAGGCGAAGTTTCGGCGAACAGGTACGGCGGATATCTGAAGCTTAACGGAGCGGTGAGCTGGGGCTATTCCTTCTCGGGTTCCCAGGCCTTTTCGCTTCCCAGTCAACTCAAGCTCCAATTCGACTACAAGTTGCAGCTCATGGCGGCCGCCACCATCGGCTATCAAATCGCGGGCGACTTCAGCATCGAGGCCCGCCGGGGCAGCCAGCCCAATTGGGTTCGTTTTGTCGTTCGCAAGAATCGCACGTCCCAGTTCGACTTCGCCGCCGACTTCTCGTTGGACGCACAAGCCGATCTCAATGGACTCCCCCCAAGCGCCGACGATTTTCTTAGCAAGCTGCTGGGTTCGGATGCTCAAACCGTCCTCGGAACCCTGTCGCAAGCCACCAATCTCAGCACCGTCGCCGCGCTCGAGGCCGACGTGGGCAAATACCTGGATGGGTTCGTTTTGCAACTTGCCGATCCGTTTATCGGAAAAGTCCTAAACGATAGTGTTGTCAAGGAATTTCTGGCGAAAGCGAAACAAGTACTGGATGCCTATGACAACGTCGATCAAACCATCATTCATCTATATGAGGAGTACCTCGGGAAAATCCCGGAGCTGACCACCGTCATCAACGACCTGGCCGCCATCACCACTCGCGACGGACTCCAGCAGATCGCACCGGACTCCGGGGCCTGGGCCGTCATTCAGAAATTATGGAGCGGTCCGATTTTCGACCTGCTGCTGAAACAGGAAGCCTTCCAGGAGTATTCAAAGAAGATAAACGCGGTGAAGGACTTCCTGGACAACGGCCCCCAGGAAATCAAGCAGTTCATTGCCAAGCTCAAGAGCGAGTTCCCGCTGGACCAGCTTTTCCAAAAGCTTTCCCAGATGGACGCGCAGGGTTTGCAAAATCTCGCCGACACCAAGCTGCAAGGACTGGTGGAGAAGATCATCGGAAAGGCTTTTGAGGAACTACAATCGGTTCCCGATTTCACCAAAGCCATCCAGACGGTCCACTCCACGCTCCAGAAGATCCAGGATTTCAAAACCACCTGGTACGCGAAACTGACCAAGGCGGTGCACCAGTCTTTCGCCTTGCAGCTACATTATGCTTATAGCCGCGCGGCGAAAAACGCGGAGTTGCTGGATCTCGAAATCGATCTTTCAAACCCGGCCGGCCCGGCGCTGGCGTCCGCGGCGTCGAGAGGCGATTTCGCCGGCGCACTCGAACAATACCGCGCTGTGTTTGTGAAGATTAACAGCGGCGTCTTCACGCATAGCGTCGCGCGCAGCGCGCAGTTGCATATCAACCTCTTCGGCCGCCAATTCGACAGCCTGGTGCAGGTGATTCACAACGCCCAGGATGCTATTCAGGAGCAACCGGGCGGCCTGCTGCACGTTTATACAACCAAGGATTCCATCCAGGAATCGAAGAAGAACAAAGCCGAGCAGATCCAAAGCAATCTGGCGCTGAGCATTGTCGGCCAGGCCTCGCAGGCCGAAGGTTCGCCGGCGCCGGTGCTGGAAGCCATCCACAGCATGGGTGTTGAATACAGCCTGGTGCAAAACTCCGACCGGCCCACCGTCAAGAGGCTCACGCAGTTCCTGGAGATGGCTGAATTCCTGCATATCATTCCGGATCGCAATGCATTTGTGAAAGATCTTTCCACGCAGTTTCCGTCGGGCCTGGGCAAGGTTTCACTCAGCTACGCCGTGAATTTCGACACCGCCGATTTGGGCGCGGCCTTCAAGATAAGCTCGCCGGTGCTGCGCAAACAGGCCCGCGACGCCCTGCGAAGTCTTATCGCCGCGCGCTACCTCACGTTGGACGAGCCGTTCTGGGCCGCCCGCGCGTTCTGCTTTATCGACGATGGGATTTTCCAGCAATACTTCGCCGACAGCCAAGCGTTCCTGACGGCCGCCATCGTTTACACCGAGCCCGCCTGGTTCAACGGAACGTCGAAAGACATCCGGCGCCAGTTGCCGTTTGACCTGTTGGGCGCCGCGGTAGACGTAAACCGCCTGGCGCTTTCGACACTCTTCAACATCCAGTTGTCCTACGAAGATGCGCTGGTCAAACTCGCCGAATTAGCGTCCAGCGGCCAACCCGTTCCAATCGCGGATCTAGACCGGGCGTCCGCGAAATTCGTGTCGATGGCCGCCGATGTCGATCGGTACAAGGCCAACGCCTTTTTCTGCGTGCTGGACAGCCTGGTGCGCCAAGCCACCGGCCCGCGCCCGTCCGCCCTGATGATGCAGATCACGCCACCCGGCGGGAAAATGGTAACGAAAATCCTGACGGAGCCAAATCGACAACTGGGGGCGGCGATTGCCGAGTCCAGTGGTCAGTGACTAGTGGTCGGTGACTAGTGACTAGTGGCGCGGACGATCGCCCTTTGTCGTCTGCAAGCCACAAAAAAGATGGCCTGCGCTACTCGACATTCTCCACATGCCAGCCGTCGTCAAAGTGCTGGTAGGAGACCCGAACCATTTTTCCCTGCTTTCGGGAACCCGGCGAAACCATCGCGCCAGGGCCCTGAATTTGATCGAATGCGTCTTCGAATTCCCGAAAAAGCTCGCTGGGCTCAAACAGCATGCGCACATCCGCCTGCGCGCTTCCCCCCCCCAGCCGGCGGATGGCGATGATGGTCGATGGCGCCCAGCGTCCGGCCACCAGAGAAAGATCCGACACCCCGCTCTGCGTGAGGGCATCGCCCGCCGGACCCGGCTCACAAATAGTTCCCAGCCCCGCGGCGGCCTTGCACTGTATCACGTGCGCATCTTGAAGCCGCTGGTACGCCAGATTCACTCTCGGATCCTGAGTCTCGAAGCGCGGCGAAGCGCTGAAACTGGTCCGCACCGGATCGGTGGTCCGTTCCCGCAGCAGGCTCAGGGCTGTTTCGTAGTCCAATGGATCGCCGCCGCAGCCGCTGAGAAATCCCAACGCAAGCGACACGAATAGAATGGACACGCGGGGTCTAGAATGCATGCACTCCATCATACGATTAATGAGAGCGGCGAGACGATTCTCGACGCCGCGGGTCAGCCGGCCGCTGTCCGCGGTTGCGGAGTAGCTACAAACCTGAATTGCTGGCCCGCGTTTTCCACTTGCGTAATCACCTGCGGGCAGCGCATACATGCCGGACGGCCCTCTTGTTGAAACCAGCGGCATTCATGACGAATTTTGCACGCCGGCAGCGCGTCCACCACCGCTGGAAGAATCTGCACGATGCGGGTGGCGAGGTTGCAGTTGCTGCCGTCGAAGTGGCGGCACGCATGCTCCTCGCAGCGGGCCGCGAAACGGTACACCTCGGTGGCGGGCAGCGGCTGGGATAACGCCAGAAGCTCGGCCGAAACCGGTTCCGGCCGCTCCAGGTAGGAAACGAACGGAGCCTCCGGCGAACCTCCCCGCACGCCCAGAATTACGGCGTCCGCCATATCCGGCTGCGCGCTGGGGCACATCAGGGGGGCGCTCAGGGCGTTTACTCCTCTTGCAACACAAAGCCCATGGTCGTGCCGCCCGGACCGGTCGACGAAAATGGATCGCCTTTGAACCCGGCCACGTGAGCGCTCACCTGTTTGGTGATTTCCTTGGCCGCCGCATCCGCTTCGGCTTGCGGGATGTTCGGCTCCCGTATCCAGCGTCCCATGATGGTTCTGCCCTTCATGAGTTCCGCTCCCGACTGAGTTTTATGCTGGCGTAATTGGTGCACCGCCGCTGCGACCGCTTTTTCCACTTCACTCAAAGTGATAGTGGTGGGGCGTATGTTAGCCATGAGAATTATCTCCTTCGCGCCATACTAACTCGGCCAATTTGTAACTGTCAATGAAAATATCCCGGAGACAATATAGCCGGCATAAGCGTGAAATGGGGAACAGCGGGAATACGAGGAACATCGCGCGCCCCGGATGATAAAAAAACGTTTGGCAATACAATCCACGTCGGGTATACTGTTCACTCAACGTATGAAACCCGTTGCGCTTATTAGCATGCCCACCCTTTCCGCGCGCTTTCCGTCGTTTCAGCTCGCGTTACTGAAGCCGACGCTGGAGCGTGCGGGGATTCCGGTCCAAACATTTTCTCTTTTCATGTATTTTGGAGAGCGAATCGGCTGGAAAGTCAGCGAGACCATCGCCGACGTGTGGCCCAGCATGGTAGGCGAGTGGATCTGGACGAAGGCCGCTTTCGGCGACGAAATCGAGCCGCACGACGACCAGTATTTCAAAGCGTACGAGCATATTTTCAAGGGCATCTGCAGCCGCGCCGGATGCACCACGAAACGCTTCCAGAAGATCCGCGACAAGCATGCGCCGGAGTTCATCGACTACTGCGTGGAGGCGGTGGACTGGAGCCGCTTCTCGCTCATCGGCTTCTCGGTGGTGTTCCAGCAAACGCTGGCGAGCCTGGCGCTGGCCAAGGCGATCAAGCAGCGTTATCCACATATCCCGATCGTGTTCGGCGGCGCAAGCCTGGAAGACGACATCGCCGACGAGATCATGCGCGAGTGCCCGCAGGTGGATTACATTCATTGCGGCGATGCCGAGCTTTCGTTTCCGGAAATGGTGAAGCGGCTGGATCGCCGCGAGTCCATGGAAGGCGTGCGCGGGGTGATGTGGCGCAATGCGGAGGGAAAAACCGAATACGCCGGCCGGGCGCCCAACTTCGCGGCGATGGACGAGACGCCGATGCCGGACTTCGACGAGTATTTCTACGCGCGGCGCGAAGGCGGTTACGACGAATATGAGGATGCCTGCGAGCCGATGATTCCCATCGAGACCGCGCGCGGCTGCTGGTGGGGCGAAAAGCATCACTGCACTTTCTGCGGCTTGAATCGATCGGGGATGGAGTTCCGGGCCAAGAGTCCCGAGCAGGTGCTGGAGCAGCTCGATTATTTGTCGAAGAAATACGGCGTGTTCAGCTTCAACGCCATCGACAATATCATGGCGCCCGAATACACCGACAAGCTTTTCCGGCGCCTGGCCGAAGCCAATACGGACCTCGAAATCCACTACGAAATCCGGCCCAATTTATCCCGCACGCAGCTTGGACGAATGCGCAAGGGCGGCCTGTATTCCGTGCAGCCCGGAGTGGAGAGCCTGTCCACCAACGTCCTGAAGAGCATGCGCAAGATGACCACCGGAATGCGCAATGTGGAACTGATCAAATGGTGCACTTATTACGGCATCAGTTGCATGTACAACATCCTCATGCGCTTTCCGGGCGAGACCGAAGAGGATTACCGCATGCAGGCCGCGCTGGTGCCCAAACTGGCCCACTTGCAGCCGCCCTGGGGCATCGTGAAAGCGCGGGCGGACCGCGGATCGCCGATGTTTACCGAACCGGAAACCCAGTCCATACGCCGGCTCAAACCCGCGCTGTGCTACGACTACATTTTTCCGAAACGATTCAATCTGGAGCGGGTTTCATATTACTTCGATCACGAAATGGACAACGTGGTGGACGAAGAGCATTACGACGACCTGCTGGAAAACGTTGCCCAGTGGCAGTCGAGCTGGACCGACGATGGCCATCCGGTGCTGGAGTATCGCAAGGCTTTTTCGAGCATCGTGATCGAGGATCGCCGGCGGCGCAAGGGACGGAGTTATTCGTATTCGGGTGGCGCGGCCGCCTTGTATGAATATTGCGCCGATGCGCGTACACCGCGCGATATCGCCACGGCAATGGGAAGCGAGCCGTGGGTGCAGGAGGCATTGGACGACTTTGTGTCGAAGGACCTGATGCTTTCCATGGACGGCCGGTACCTCAGCCTGGCGTTGCCGCACAATACAAATTTCGAGCTGCAACTCGGCCCGCAGCGCTCCAACGTGGCGGCTACGGCGCCCGAGAACTTTGTCCTCGCTGTCAATCTTGTGCCGGCTCCGGTAGTCCAAAGGAGCGCGGGCAACGAGGGGGGCGATTGACCGCGGTTTCCCCGGGCCAGAAATCTGAGCGCGCGGAGTTGCTCGACCTGCTGCTCAAAAACGGCATCCTGCGCCGCGGCGAAACACAACCGGTGCTCT
>DATDHK010000384.1:0-30033 GCA_036521635.1 Bryobacteraceae bacterium
ATCGCACCAGCCTGGGTACGGAGGCCAGCACGATTTTCCAATACGGCGCGGCGCGCAATAACTCGCGGCTGCTAATGGCCGGCCTGGGCATACTGGCAGCGGCGTTGGCGGTGGTGGTGTGGCTGGCATTCCGGCTGCGGATTTTGCGCAAGCAGGCCGAGGCCGCCAGCCTCGCCAAGAGCGACTTCCTGGCGAACATGAGCCACGAAATCCGCACGCCCATGAACGGGGTCATCGGCATGACCGGCCTGCTGCTCGACACCGAGCTGAATTCCGAGCAACGTGAGTATGCCGATACGGTCCGCAAATCCGGCGAAGCGCTGCTGATGGTGATCAACGACATACTGGATTTCTCCAAGATCGAATCCGGCAAGCTGTCCATCGAGTCGTTCTCTTTCGACCTGCGCCTGGTCATCGAGGAAGTGGCCGAAATGCTGGCGCCCCGCGCGGAAGAAAAGGTGCTGGACATCGTGTTGCAATACCCGCCCGGCGTTCCCAGCCACTTTATCGGAGACGCCGGCCGCATCCGGCAAGTGGTCACCAACCTGGTCGGCAACGCCGTGAAGTTCACGCAAAAAGGTCATGTGCTGATCGCGGTGGAGTGCGCCGGCCAGGACAATCAAGTGGCCAATATGCACGTTTCGGTGAGCGATACGGGCATCGGGATTTCCGAAGACAAGATCGATTCCCTGTTTCAGAAGTTCACGCAGGCCGACACCTCCACAACGCGCCGCTACGGGGGCACGGGGCTGGGCCTGGCCATTTCGAAGCAGTTGATCCAGCTCATGGGCGGATCGATCGGCGTCAAGAGCAAAGCGGGTGAGGGCTCCACGTTTTGGTTCACGCTGCCCATGCCGCTGGACGATCAGCCGGCCCCGATGCCAGTGACCGACCTGCGCGATTTGCGCGTGCTGATTGTCGACGACATCGAAGTCAACCGGCGAGTGGTGCATGAGCAGGTGACCGGCTGGGGAATGCGCAACGGCAGTTTTGTTTCCGGCGAATCGGCGCTGGAGGCCATGCGGGACGCGCACCGGTCCGGCGATCCCTACCGGATCGTGATCGCCGATTTCCAGATGCCCAGCATGGACGGCGCCACGCTCGCCGCCGCCATCAAGTCCGACCCCCAACTGAGCGGTTGCGTGGTGGTCATGCTGACGTCTATCGGCAATTGGGGTGAAGTGCGGCGGCTGGAGGGCGCAAGCATCGACGCGTGCCTGGTCAAGCCGGTTCGAAACTCGCAGTTATTGAACACCCTGGTCAGCACCTGGTCGAAGCACCTGGAACGGACCTCGCTCGATCTGGAGATTCTAAGCCGCGTGACTGCAAGCGCCAGGCCGTCCCTGGCGGGCAAGTTCGCGGGATTGTCCATCCGGGTGCTGGTGGTGGAGGACAACGTCGTCAATCAGAAAGTGGCTTCCCGGCTGCTGGAGCGCCTGGGACTGCGCGCGGACGTGGCGGGCAACGGGCGCGAAGCCCTTGAAATGCTGGAGATGATGCCCTACGACCTGATCTTCATGGACTGCCAGATGCCGGAAATGAACGGCTACGAAGCCACGGCCGAGATCCGGCGGCGCGAAGGCAAGAATCGCCGCGTGCCCATCGTCGCGATGACCGCGGAGGCCACCATAACCTGCAAGGACCAGTGCATCGCCGCCGGAATGGACAGCTACGTCTCGAAGCCGGTACGGCTGGACGACATCGTCGAGGCGCTGCGGACTCAGGTGCTGGCGGCGCAAAGTCAGATCTTCATTTCGCCTTGATACAATCCGGCCTTGATACAATGAAGCTCAACCGTCCCATCGGTCGAAGTTTTTGGTCCAGAGGCTCCCATGGATCTAGATCAGTTGCACACGTTTCTCGAAATCGTCCGCTTGAAGAGTTTTTCAAAGGCGGCCCAGACGTGCTATCGTACCCAACCGGCCATCAGCGCGCAGGTGCGGCAACTGGAGCAGGAGCTGAACACCACCTTATTTGAGCGGCTGGGAACTAAAATCGCCCTCACCACCGCCGGCCGGATTTTCGCCGAGCACGCCGAGAAGATCCTGGACATGCGGCGGCGCGCGCAGGACGCCATCAATGAGCTGGAAATAGTTCCGCGCGGTGAACTGGTGATCGCGGCGAATGAGGCCACCTGCATCTACGTATTGCCGGTGGTATTTTCCGAATACAAAAAGCAGTTTCCGAATGTGCAGTTGTCGGTGGACCGCTCTTACGGCGCTCGCGTGGTCGACGCCGTTCTCGACAACCTGGCCGACTTCGGCATCACCCAGCTTCCGGCGCACGAGAAAAAGCTTCAAGTCGCCCGCATCCATTCCGACGAGATCGTCCTGCTGCTGCCCGGGAAGCACCCGCTCGCCGGCAAGAAATACGTCACGCCCAGGGATTTGGTGGGCCACCCCCTGCTGCTTCCCAAGACCGGAACCACGCGGGCCCGGCTGAATACCTGGCTCGAATCGGTCGAAGACGAAATCAAGATTTCAATGGAGCTGGACTCGACCGAAATGATCAAGCGTTTCGTGATGGCCGGCCTGGGCTATTCTTTCCTGGCGGCCTCGCATTGCCGCGAGGAAGTAGGGAGTGGTAAGCTGTCCGCTGTGTCTCTGGGGCCGGAGCCGATGTACCGGAAGGTAGCGCTGATTTACCGAAAAGACAAAGCATTGTCCAAAGCCGCGCTCGGCTTTATTCAGGTAATATTGGAGCATGCGGGGAACGAAACCCCGGAGGCCGTGTCCACCCGCGCTTAAGGATTGCGCCGTATGTCTCGCGTCACTTTGAAAAGTTCGACCATCTTCATCTCCGTCGGAAACAAAACGGAAGTCTACCGCTCGGTGGACGACGTCCCGCCGCCGCTGCGCAGGAAACTCGAGCAGTCCACCAACGGAATCAATTCCGCGACGATCCTGATTGCCGACCGCAAGGGCAAGGAAGAAATTGTGCGCGCGATTCGGGGGCTTCCGTCCAGCCTGCGCTCGCGCCTCACCACCTCGCTTCGCAACGAGGCCAAGCGGGAGACGCGCGGCCTCAACCGCTGGGCGCTGCTCTGGCAGGACTGGGCGGAGATCCTGTTGCCGGCAGCCATCGGCTTGTCCGTCTGGCTGCTCTTTACGCTGAAGTGATTCGGTGAGCGGTGGCCGGTGATCGGTAATCCACCGGCCAATCACCGATCACCGAACACTAATCACCGTCCACCGCTCACAGTTCACTTCCTCTGTCCGATAAGCCTTGCATGGAACGCCGGCGCGAGCCTCGCATACAGGCTTATCAGAAAGTGGATCTCATCCTGCTTGGAAACGACGTGGAGGCCATCGACGCCCACGCGACACAATTTTCAGGGCGCGGCCTGCGGCTGGTCCTGAAGCAATCCGTCGCGGTGGGCGCGGCGGTGAAAATTCAGGGTGACGACTGGATGGCGCTGGGCGAAGTTTGCTATTGCCAAAGGGAGCGATTGAATTTTGTCGTAGGGCTTCGACTCAAGCATTCGCTGATGGGTTTGCGGGAATTAGAGGATTTGAGCCGAAAATTCGCTAGCGGCGAATTGGAGCCGAGGGCGGACTTAATCGCCCTGGACGTAGCCCAGTAATTTATCCCGCAGCGCTGTTGCGGTGGAGGCATCGGGCGCAACCACCAGCACCGTATCGTCGCCCGCCAGCGTTCCCACTATTTCCGGCAACTCTTGGTTGTCCAGCGCCACCGCCAGCGCATTGGCGTTGCCGGGCGAGGTTCGCAGCACGATCAGGTTTTGCGCCACTCGCGCGTCGCGCAGCATTTCACTTACGACCGTCGCCAGATCGGCAACGCCCGCCGCCGGACTCACCTGCTGGTAGCCTTGCGTAGTTTTCAGCAATCCCAGTTCGCGTATATCCCGCGAAAGAGTCACTTGAGTGGTTTGGATTCCATAGATCCGCTTTAGCTCGCGCGCCAGATCCTCTTGCGTCAGGACGCGCCTGGACGCGATCAGCTTCAGAATCTGTCCTTGCCGGAAGGTCTTGTTCATCGCTTCCAATCTTGAAGCCGGGCTTCCGCTTCGCCGATGGCCTTGGCAACGTTCCTTGGACCCGTTCCACCAGGAAGCTCGCGCGTCTGCATGCCTTCGGCGGGATCGAGCAGCTTCGCCATGCCGGCGGTGAACTCCGGCGCGAACGCGGCCAACTCGGCCGGTGTCCAATCGGAAGGCCGCTTCCCGCGATTCACGCTCTCGAGCACCAGCCGCCCAACCAATTGGTGCGCGCCATGGAAGGGCATGCCCGCGCGCGCCAGCGCCTCCGCCAGATCGGTCGCCACTAACCAGCTTTCCTCGGCGGCGCGCGCGGGTTTCGCGGCATTCAATCGCGTGGACTCGATCACCACCTGCAGCATCTCGAGCGAAGCATCCAACTGCGCGGCGGCGTCGAACAGCGGCTCCTTGTCTTCCTGCATGTCGCGATTGTAGGTCATCGGCAGACCCTTCATGGTGACGAAGAGCGAAGTGAGATCGCCGAATACGCGTCCGCTCTTGCCGCGGATCAGCTCGAGGGAATCCGGATTCTTCTTCTGCGGCATCAGGCTGGAGCCGCTGGTGACGCCGTCGCCCAATTCCAGCCAGCCAAACTCTTCGCTGGAATAAAGTATCCAATCCTCGGCGAGCCGGCTGAGGTGCAGCATGCAAACGGAGGCGGCGTAGAGAAAATCGAGAGCGAAGTCGCGGTCGGCCGAGACGTCCATGCTGTTGCGCGTGATGGAATCGAAACCCAGGTCGCGCGCGATAGCCTCGCGGTCAAACGGGAACCCGCTGCCGGCCAGCGCGCCCGATCCGAGCGGCAGCACATTCACCCGGGCGCGGGTTTCGGTGAAGCGCTCACGATCGCGCGCGAACATTTCGAAATACGCCAGCAGGTAGTGCGGCCAGAGAACGGCCTGCGCGCGGCGGACGTGGGTGTAGCCGGGCACGACGGCGTCCGGATATTTGCGGGCCATCTGGACCAGCGCGCTCATCACGCTGGTGAGACGATCTAGAATCGTATCGATCTGCTCGCGCAGCCACAGACGGATGTCGAGCGAGACTTGCTCGTTGCGGCTGCGGCCGGTGTGGATCTTGTCGGCCAATGCGCCGGCGCGTTCCTTGAGCTTGCGGATCACCAGCGTGTGAACGTCTTCGTCGGCCGCGCCTTCGAAAAAGTCCGGCTGGCGGGCGTCGGCGCGGATCTGTTCGAAAGCGTCCACCAAAGTCGCGCATTCGGCCCCGGTGAGGATGCCCACGCGCTGGAGTGCGCGGGCGAAAGCCTGCGAGCCGCGGCAATCCGCATCGATGAGCCGCTTGTCAAAATGGAGCGAGCCGGAGAAACGCTCGAAGACCTCCGAAGCGCCCGTCTCGAACCGCCCGCCCCACAGTTTCATTTCGCCCGCTGTGCGGCCTGTGCGCGGACCCGCATAGGCAACCCGATCAGGTTGATGAATCCCTGCGCGTCTTTCTGATCGTATTCGGCGCCCATGGTGAAGCTCGCGATGTTGAGCGAGTAAAGCGAATAAGGCGACTTGCGGCTGACCGGCTCGATGTTGCCTTTGTACAACCGCAGCGTGACTTCGCCGGTGGTGGTGGCGCCGGTGGCTTCGAAAAACTTATCCAGCGCTTCGCGCAAGGGCGTAAACCACAGGCCGTTGTACACCATCTCGGCGTAATCGAGCGAAAGCTTTTGTTTGTAGTGCAGCGTGTTCCGGTCGAGCGTCAACGACTCCAGCTCGCGGTACGCATACATGATCAGCGCGCCGCCGGGGGTCTCGTAGCAGCCGCGCGATTTCATTCCAACGAAGCGATTCTCGACCAAGTCGATGCGGCCGATGCCGTGCGCGCCGCCAATCTTGTTCAACGTTTCAAGCAGCTTCACGCCGCTGCCGGATTTGCCATTCACCGAAACTGGGCGGCCCTTTTCAAAACCGATGGTCACTTCGGCTCGCTTGTCAGGCGCGTCTTTGGGACTGCGGGTGAGCATCCAAATCTCTTCGGGTGCGGCATTCGCCGGATCTTCCAACTCGCCGCCTTCGTGGGAAATGTGCCAGATGTTGCGATCGCGGCTGTAGATTTTCTTGGTGGTTTGCGAAATGGGCACGTTGTGTTTGGCCGCGTAATCGATGGCATCCTCGCGCGATACGATGTCCCACATGCGCCACGGGGCGATTACCGGCAGATGCGGCGCCAACGCCTTGTAGGTCAGCTCGAAACGCACCTGATCGTTGCCTTTACCGGTGCATCCATGGGCGAGCGCGTCGCAGCCGGTGGCGAGCGCAACCTCCACTTGTTTTTTCGCAAGCAGCGGCCGGGCGATGGACGTACCAAGCAAATACTTGTGTTCGTACACGCCGCCGGATTGCACCAGCCGCCACAAATATTCCGTGACGAATTCTTCGCGCATGTCGGCCACGTGCACTTCCGACGCGCCCGTTTTACGCGCCTTTTTCTCCAGGCCTTTCAGTTCGTCGCCACCCTGTCCGATGTCGCCGCAAACGGCCACCACTTCGCAGCCGTAGCTTTCCTTGAGCCACGGAATGATGATGGATGTATCCAGCCCGCCCGAATAGGCGAGCGCAACTTTCTTCGGTTTTGTCATAGGGTCGAGTGCGGAAAGTTCAAACGATCAACATCAATAGTAATGCTTTTTGGACGTGCAGCCGGTTTTCCGCCTGATCGAAAACCACCGACTGCGGCGATTCCATGACGCCGTCGGTGACTTCCTGGCCGCGCTTGGCTGGAAGGCAGTGCAGGAAAATAGCATCGGCCGCGGCATTTTCCAGCAGCGCCTGGTTCACTTGGAATGGCGCGAAGTCAGCCAGCCGTTTCGCATTCTCGGCTTCCTGTCCCATGCTGGTCCAGACGTCGGTGTAGATAGCTTGCGCGCCGGCGACCGCATCTTTCGGGTCGTTGGCGATTTTCAATTCCGCGCCCGACACCGCGGCCAGCGCTTCGGCCTGCGCGACAATTTCGGCGTCCGGTTCGTAGCCGATGGGCGTCGCGATCGAAAAATTCATTCCGAGCCGGAGAGCGGAAAGCATCAGCGAGTGAGCGACGTTGTTGCCATCGCCGGCGAAGGCCAGCTTGAGTCCGCGGACATCGCCGAATTTTTCCTGGAGCGTGAAAACGTCGGCGAGCGCCTGGCAGGGATGAAACCGATCGCTCAGCGCGTTGATGACGGGCACGCTGGACCAGTGCGCCAGATCGTCGATAGTTTTTTGCGAGAAGGTGCGCGCCACGATGGCGTTGGTCCAGCGGTCGAGGTTGCGAGCGACGTCTCTCAGGGGCTCGCGGTCGCCGATGGGGCCGGTGCTCAAGACTGCGTCGCCGCCGAGTTGTTTGATGGCCAGCTCAAAAGTGAAGCGAGTTCGCAGCGAGGGCTTTTCGAAGAGTAGCGAGATGTAGCGGCCGGCCAGCGTCTTTGAGAATCGCGCGGGGGAGGATTTTATTTGTTGGGTGAGGTCCAGCAGGGCGAGCAGCTCGTCTTGCGAAAGGTCGATATCGCGGGTGAAGTCCGAAGCGCCGATTTTCGGGAGGGACTTCGGGGCGGGCATTCTCTTGACGGATTTGAGCGATGTTCCAGTGGTCGGCTGCATTCGGCGGCTCCAGTGAATGTTTATTCACTACTATGAATAATTACACATCCCGGACGCCCGTGTCAATCCCGCATGCTCGCGGAATCCCGTCGAATTTACTGGCTAAACGGATTCAGGCGGCGGCCACGGCCGCGCGGCCGGTGGGCGCGCGTTAGTCCGGCAGGCGGGCGCTTCGACGGTTACACTAGCAACAAGCCCCCCGATGAAGATTTCGGCTGCGATTATCGCATTTAACGAAGAACGCAATATTTCGCGCGTCATCGAGAGCTTGAGATGTTGCGATGAAATCGTGGTGGTGGACAGCGGGTCGACCGATAGGACCGTGGAGCTGGCTACCAAGCATGGCGCGCGTGTGTACGAGAGTGTGTGGCGGGGTTTTGCGGGGCAAAAAAACTACGCCTCCGAGCGCTGCGAGAACGACTGGATTCTTTCGCTGGACGCGGACGAAGCGCTGAGCGAATCGCTGGAAGGCGAGATCTGGCAGATCAAGAAAAACGGTCCGGAATTCGATGCCTACACGATGCCGCGCATGGCCCAGTATCTGGGCCGCTGGATTCTGCACTCGGGCTGGTATCCGGATCGCAAAATGCGGCTGTTCGACCGGCGGCGCGCCAAGTGGGTGGGCGATTATGTGCATGAGTCGGTGGTGGTGGACGGGCGCGTGGGCCATTTGAAGTCGAGCATTCTGCACTTCACGTGCAGCTCGCTTTCCGAGCATCTCAAGACCATGGATCGATACACGACGCTGGCCGCCGAACAACTGGTGGAGCAGAAAAAACATATTGGCTGGAGGCAGCTTGCGCTGGAGCCACCCTGGACATTTTTCCAGACTTATGTTTTGAAGCGTGGATTCCTGGATGGCCCCGAAGGCCTGGCGATCGCGCACATGGCGGCGCTTTATAACTTTCTGAAATACGCCAAAGCCAAGAATATGAGCCCGAGAAGGTAGCCTTGTTCATTCTGCACATCGACACCGGAGAGGAAATGCGCGGTGGGCAGTGGCAGGCGTTGCATCTGATGCGAGGATCGGTTGCCGCTGGACACAGAGTGCGGCTGGTGGCGCCGGGTGGTTCACCTTTGTTGCTTGCGGCGGAAGAGCATCAATTGGATTCGCGGCCGTTGCACCTGGCTGCTCTTCCAGCGGCGATGGCGGACATCGATCTGATTCACGCGCACGACGCCCGGGGGCACACGCTGGCGGTTCTGCAATCCAAGCCGGCGGTGGTTTCGCGCAGGGTCGCGTTCCCGGTGCGGCGCGGGGCGCTTTCGCAATGGAAGTATAGGCGCGTGGCGCACTACATCGCCGTTTCCGAATTTGTGAAGCGGACGTTGGTTGAGGCGGGCGTCGACGCCGGCAGAATTAGCGTGGTGTACGACGGCGTGCCGTTGGATTTCCCCTCTGTTTCCGAAGATCGCTCGTTGGTGGTGGCGCTTGATTCGGACGATCCAGGCAAGGGGAAAAAGATTGTTGAGCAGGCCGCCAAGCTGGCGGATATGGGCGTTCATTTTTCCAGCAATCTAATGCGCGATCTTCCGCGGGCCGCGCTATTCGTCTATATTACGGACTTGGAAGGATTGGGATCGGCGGCACTGTTTGCGATGGCCGCGGGCGCGCCCGTGCTGGCCAGCGATGTGGGCGGGCTGCCGGAAGTAGTGGAGGATGGCGTCACCGGATTGCTGACGTCCAACGATCCGGCGGAGGTGGCCGAGCGCATGCGGCGGTTGCTGGGCGATCGCCCGCTGGCAACGCGGCTGGCCGGCTGCGCCAAAAAAAGAGTCGAAGCGAAATTCTCGATTGACCGCATGGTGAGCGGCACGCTTCGGGTTTATGAGAGGATTCTCGCTTGATCGAAGCTATCTTAGCCGGGCTTGCCGGGCTGCTCATCGGCAGCTTCCTGAACGTCTGCATCTATCGCCTTCCGCGGGACCTCTCGGTGGTGTCGCCCCGCTCGTTTTGTCCGGCGTGCGACCGGCCCATCGCGTGGTTCGACAATATTCCGGTGTTCAGCTTTATGTGGCTGCAAGGACGCTGCAGGAAATGCAAGGAGCGAATTCCGCTGCGCTATCCGATTGTGGAATTGTTGACCGCCGCGGCATTTTTTAGCGCGATGCTGGCGCTGGGCCCCACGGCGGCGGCGATGAAATACTGCGTCTTCGGAGCGATCGTGATCACGTTGGTGTTCGCCGATCTCGAGGAGCGAATACTGCCGGACGAGTTTACGCTGGGGGGAACGCTGGTGGGAATCGTGTTCGCCGCTTTCGTGCCGCTCAACCCGGGAATCATGCGGATATTTTTGATGTCCGTGAAGAGCCCTAGAGTGGTTTCGGTGGCGGAGTCCGCTTTCGCGGCGGTGTTCTGCGCGGGGACGCTGTGGCTGGTGGGAACTCTGTACCAGAAGATCCGGCATCGCGAGGGATTGGGGCTGGGCGATGTGAAGATGGTGGCGATGATTGGAGCATTTCTGGGATTGCAGGGCGCGCTGCTGACGCTGATTGTAGGGTCGCTGCTGGGAGCGCTGGTGGGGCTTTGCTACATCTGGTTCACCGGAAAAGATGCGTCGACTTACGAGTTGCCATTCGGCACGTTTCTGGGAGTGGCGGCGTTGGGAGTGGCGTTTTTCGGCGATGTTTTTTTGAACTGGTATATGCGGTTAGGCGCGTAAGCGGGCATTCCGTTGTAACATAAGAAATTGGCTTCATGAAAGATTTGTTTGACGTTCTGAAACCGGGGGGCGAGGATTGGGCGCTCGCGAAAACGGTGGACCCGGATCGGCTGCCGGCCCACATTGCCATCATCATGGACGGCAACGGACGATGGGCGCGCCGGCGGAATATGCCTCGCGCGGCCGGACATCGGGCGGGCGTCGAGCCGGTACGCATCGCCGTCGAAACTTGTTCGCGGCTGGGGCTTCAAGCGTTGACGCTATATGCATTCTCGGTGGAAAACTGGAAACGTCCGCGCGCTGAAGTGGACATGTTGTGGCGTCTGCTGCGGCTGTATTTACATCGCGAGCTTCCCGAGATCATGCGCAACGGCATTCAGTTCACCTGCATGGGACGTTTGGATGGACTGCCGGATCAGGTGCGCCAGGAAATCGAGATCGCCATCGACGCCACGGCGCGAAACCGGGGCATGCGTCTCAACGTGGCCATCAATTACAGCGGGCGCGCGGAACTGGTGGATGCGGTAAACGCGATCGTGGAAGACGCGCGTCTGGAAGGCCGGATGCGCGATCTGCACATCGACGAAGCGGCCATTACCTCGCATCTGTATACGGCTGGTATTCCCGATCCCGATCTGCTGATCCGAACTTCCGGCGAGATGCGAGTCAGCAATTTTTTGCTGTGGCAGATTGCGTACGCGGAACTCTACGTCACCGAGACCCTGTGGCCGGACTTCCGCCGGGTGGACCTGCTGCACGCGATTCTCGATTACCAAAAGCGCGACCGGCGCTTCGGCGGACTGAATCTCGAGGCCGAAACAGCGCGCACCGACGAATGGGTTGAAGCGGTTCAGACCATAGCCAGATGACGCGCGTCCTCACGGCGCTGCTGCTCATTCCCACTTTCTGTTACCTGGTTCTCTGGGCGCCGCCCTGGGCGTTTCTGATTTCTGTGGCGGTGGTGGCGGTGCTTTGCTACCGCGAGTTCATCAACCTGGCGGCAATGCATGAAATCGCCAAGCCGGGAATTTTTGGATACACCGCCGGATTGTTGATCCTGCTGGCGCCGGTAAAAGATCCGGCGTTCTACGTTTTGATTGCGATTCTCGCGATGGCGCTGGGGTTGCGGTCGCGGAGTCTGGGGGCTGCGCTTCCCTATGCGGCCGCGCTGGTGTTGGGGATCGCTTATGTATTCGGCTCGTTGCGATGCGGGATCGACTTGCGCGCGATCAGCGCTTACTGGTTGTTTTTTGGGTTGTCGTTGAATTGGGCCGGCGACATTGCGGCGCTGTACGTTGGAAAGTTGCTGGGCAAGCATGGGCTTTCGCCGCGCATCAGTCCGGCAAAATCGTGGGAAGGCGCCATCGGTTCGGTGGCGGCGTCCGTGGTTTACGGCGCGATTTACTTGCCGCGATTGTTGCCCGCGGTGCCCTTGGCGGAAGGATTGGCGCTGGCGGCGCTGGCCAATATCGCCGGACAAATCGGGGACCTGTGCGAGTCGGCGTTGAAGCGCGGAGCGGGCGTCAAGGATAGCGGCACGCTGCTGCCGGGGCACGGCGGATGGCTGGATCGTTTGGACAGCAGCTTGTTCGCGCTGCCCGTGGTGTATTTCGTCGTCAGTAATTTTCACTGGTGACTACAGCGATGAAGGCATCCTGGAGAGTGGCCGGATTTCCACTCGTGCTGTTGGCCGTCAACGTTTATTTCACCAAAGAACTATTCACGCTGGAATATAGCCAGTACATGGGTTCCATCGAAGCGGCGTTCATTTCGATCAGCCGCTACATGCTGGACAACTGGCGCGATCTCACCTGGTTTCCGTTGTGGTACGGCGGGATTCCTTTTCAGAATACTTATCCGCCGTTGCTGCATGGCATCGTCGCGGCGACCGCGGGCGCCTTTAGAATTTCGCCGGCGTCGGCGTATCATGCCGTGACGGCTTGCATGTATTGCGCGGGGCCGGCGGCGTTGTATTTTTTGGCTGTGCGGCTCACGGGATCGCGATGGTATGCGTTCTGGGCCGGGTGGATTTATTCGATTTTTTCGCCGTCCTATTTTCTGATGGCCTCCGTGCACGCGGGCCTGGGAGGTCAATTGGGCCCACGCCGTCTGCAAACTCTGGTTTTTTATGGTGAGGGGCCGCACATCACATCGCTCACTCTGCTGCCGGTGGCGCTGCTGGCTTTGGATGTTGCGCTGGTCAAGCGCCGGCCCTTGTGGTATTTGCTGGCGGCGGCCGGCATGACGCTGGTGGCGTTATCCAACTGGCTGGGCGCCGTTGCGTTGGCGATTGCAGTTTTCGCGTATCTGCTGGCGTATTCAGGAGGAAGTGGCGGGTGGAAGATTTGGGGCACGGCCGCGGGCATCGCCATGCTGGCGTATGCGCTGGCGTGTTCCTGGATTCCTCCGTCCACGATTCGGGACATCCGCAATAACGCGCAGTACGTGGGTCCGTTCCAGCATGTTTATCGAACTCTGCCGCTGTATGCCGCCGTGTTGATTTTGGCGACGCTGTTGGTGAAGTACTGCATGCAACGTTTCAGGATTTCTCAAGCTCTGCAATTTTTCGGGTTGTTCGCGCTGCTGGCGAGCGCGATCCCGCTGGCATCGGATTGGGCGGGCGTTGCGATTGTGCCGCAGCCCGAGCGGTATCACTTGGAGATGGATCTCGCTATTTGTTTGCTGGTTGCATTTGGATTGAAGGCGGTGGCCGGTGCAGTGCTTGCGGACCGCTTCCTTACGGTCGCGGCTCGGAAGCGCCAGGTGGTGTTGGCCGCGTTGGTGCTGGCGTTGAGCTACTATCCGGCGCGGCTGGATCGCCGGTATGCGCGGCGAATGATAAAGCCGGTAGACATTTTCCAAACTATCGAATACAAAACCGCGCTGTGGTTCCGCGATCATCTTGATGGGCAGCGGGTGCTGGCGGAGGGCACGATTTCTTATTGGTTGAACGCGTTCGCCGACACTCCGCAATTCGGGGGCGGATTCGATCAAGGACGCGTCAATCGCGCGAACGGTCCGGTGCAATACCAGATCTACTCGGCTGATGGGGCCGGCGACAAGGCCGCCGAAATCGCGGTGTTATGGTTTCGGGCTTTTGGAGTGCAAGCGGTGGCGGTAGGGGGCGCAACCAGCAAAGAAGAGTTCAAACCATTTCGACGGCCGGATGTTTTCGCGGCGTCGCTGCCGGAAGCGTGGCGGGAAGGCGGCGATGCGGTCTACCGGGCGCCGCAGCGCACGGCTTCATTGGCGCACGTGGTGGGGCGGGGGAGCCTGGTCCGGGATCCTCCGGCGAATGGGCTCGACGTTCAAGAGACGCGCGCGTATGTGCAGGCACTCGAGAACCCGAACTATCCGGTGGCGGATTTCCGCTGGACCAGCCGTCATTCCGCTGAAATTCGGGCTGCGTTCCGGCAGGATGATTTGCTGTCAGTTCAAGTAACGTACCATCCCGGTTGGCACGCGCTGGTGAAAGGCAAGCCGCGCCGCGTGTTTGGCGACGGGCTGGGCCAATTGGTTATCGAGCCGAATTGCGTTGGACAATGTGGCGTTCAGTTGATTTACGACGGCGGCTTGGAAATGCTGACGGCGCGCATAGTGTGTTGGTCCGCACTGGCCGGTAGTCTGATTTGGATTGCGGCGTCGTGGCGCAGGCGGGCGGCACAATGAGTGCACCTGCTTACGTTCGGATGTTGCGGAACATTTTGCGGCGACTGAATTATCATTTGGGTCCGCAATCCGCCGCGCCCCCGGAACCATTCGATCGCGAGAGGTTGCGGGAAGCAGAGGCTGCGCTGCGCGATCTCGAAATGCCGGATGAAGGGGCGCGGGCGTATCTGGCAAAACACCTTCCGCGATTGGCGCGGACGCTGGCGCTGGTTCCGCCACCGCAGAGCACCGGCCGCGTGTTGGAGCTGGGGTGTTACGGGCAGATCACGCCGCTGCTGTCGCGGCTGTGCGGATATCGGGAAGTGCGGGGCGCGTATTATGGCCCGCTCGGAAGAATCGATCGCAAGACGATCCAATTTCCGGATGGCGAATTTTCCTGCTACGTGGATCATTTCGACGCAGAGCGGGACGGGTTTCCGTATCCGGACGGGCACTTCGATCTGGTGATCGCGGGCGAGGTGATCGAGCATCTCACATACGATCCGATGCATCTGTTGTTGGAATCGCGCCGCGTATTGGCGGAGGGTGGATTCCTACTGGTGACTACTCCCAATGTTGGCAGCATCGGCAGCGTGGCGAAGACGCTGGAGGGCCGCGATAATCCGCAAATCTTTTTCCACTACAGCCGGCCGCGGGTTGGCGAGCCGGCGGAAATCGGGCATGTGCGCGAGTACACGGCGCATGAAATTGGGGAGGCGGTGAAGCTGGCTGGATTTGAGATCAGCCGGTTGTTCACTACTTTCATTCCGGAGTTCGGTTCGTATTTGCCGCTGCTGAAGTTTCTGGAAGAGAACGGGTATAGTACGGAGAATCGAGGGGAGCAGACCTGGTGTCTGGCGATTAAGCGGGCGGGGCTGGCGGTGGAGCGGTATCCGGTTTTTATTTACAGTTCGTAATTGTGGGGCAGCCTGCCCCACAATGCGCGTTGTGGCATACTCAGTGAATTGCGCTGGGCTCTTGCCATTTTCGTTGTACGTTGTGCTCTCGCTCAAACGGCGGATCCTGTCGTTGGCAAGAGGCTCTTTGAATCGCAGTGTGCCCTTTGCCATGGGCAGGCTGGAGGCGGAGGGCGCGGCCCCAATTTGCATCGTCCAAAACTCAACAGAGCGCCGGACGACGCGGACCTCGCCAAAGTAATCTCGCAGGGAATCCAACCGGAGATGCCGGGCGCGTGGCAGTTGTCTCCGCGAGAAGTCAAAAGTTTGGTGGCGTATGTGCGGACTCTCGGATCGATACCGCTGGAGCCGCTGCCAGGCGATCCTGCGCGGGGCGAAAGTTTGTTTAAGACGAAGGGATGCGGCGCTTGTCACATGATCCGCGGCCAAGGCTCCGGCTACGGGCCGGAGTTGACGGACATCGGCTCCAAACGCAGCGCGGCGTTCCTGCGTGAATCGCTGGTGGCGCCGGAGGCGGTGGTTCCGGACGACTTCGTGATGGTGGAACTCGTCACGGCTTCAGGCACGACCATTCGCGGCGTGCGTATGAACGAAGACACGTTCTCGATTCAAATCAAGGAAGCGAGCGGCGAATTGCACAGCTACCGCAAATCCGTTCTAAAAGATTTGCGCAAGTTGCGCGGCAAAAGTCCCATGCCGTCCTACGAAGGCGCGCTCAAGGCGGACGAAATGAACGACCTGATTGCGTATCTCGCGAGCCTGCGAGGGAATTCATGAAACGATCTTTGCTCTTCCTATTGGCTACGCTGGCGACGGCCCAGGTGCGGTACGAAAGAATCGCCAATGCCGATAGTGAACCCGGCAATTGGCTGACGTATTCGCGCAATTTGCTGGGCCACCGCTATTCGCCGCTCGACCAGATCACGCCCGCGAACGTCGCCGGCCTGAAAGTCAAGTGGGCTTATCAGTTTCCAGATACAAGAAACGAAGTCTCGCCGATTGTCGCCGACGGCGTGATGTATATCACCGGACCAAACAGCGCGGCTGCCCTTGACATACACACCGGCCGGCCGTTTTGGAAATGGAAGCGGCCGGTTCCGTCGGACTATCAATCCATCGGATTTGGACGGGTGAATCGTGGGCCGGCCATCCTGGACGACAAGCTTTTTGTTGCGACGCTGGATTGCGAGCTGGTCGCGCTGGACATAAAGAGCGGGCAGGAACGCTGGTCCACGAAGGTTGCGGATTACAAACCCGGCTACAGCTTGACGCTCGCGCCGCTGGCAATTCCCGGCAAAGTTGTGGTGGGCGTCAGCGGCGGCGAGGCTGGTATCCGCGGATTCGTGGACGCCTACGACGCGCAGACCGGAAAACGCGCGTGGCGTTTTTGGACCATCCCGGGGCCGGGGGAGCCGGGTCATGAAAGCTGGTCGGGCGATGCGTGGAAAACCGGCGGCGGATCCACGTGGGTGACGGGATCGTACGATCCGCAATTGAACCTGGTTTACTGGGGCGTCGGAAATCCTGGGCCAGATTGGAATGGGGACGACCGGCCCGGCGACAATTTGTATACTTGCTCGCTAGTGGCTTTGGATGGCAGCACCGGTGCGTTGCGCTGGCATTTTCAATTCACTCCGCACGACACGCACGATTGGGACGCTACTCACGTGCCCGTGCTTTTTGAAGGCGAGGTCCGAGGCAGGAAACGAAAGCTCATCGGGGTGGCCAATCGGAACGCATTTTATTACGCGTTGGATCGCGAGACGGGCGAGTTTGTAGCTGGCCGCGCTTACGCCAAGCAAACCTGGGCCAATGGGTTGGACGATCGCGGCCGGCCGATGGTGGTTCCGGGCAACGAACCTAGCGAAGAGGGCAAATTGGTTTGGCCGAATTTGAATGGGGCTACGGTTTGGTTCAGTCCTTCGTACAGTCCGCGGACCGGGTTGTTTTATGTGGCCGTGCGCGAAGTCGGGGCGACGTACTTCAAGCGCGAAGCGGAGTTCAAGCCGGGAACATTTTTTGCCGGCGGGGGCGAGCAGACGCTGCCATCGGAGGACGAGTGGGGGGCTATTCGAGCGCTGGAAGCGACTACGGGACGCATCGAGTGGGAATTTCGTTTGAAGTCGGCGCCGTGGGCTGGGGTGCTTTCCACCGGTGGCGGATTGGTTTTCGGTGGGACTAACGAGGGAAATTTCTTTGCACTGGATGCGAAGAGCGGCAAGGCGCTTTGGGATTTTCAAACTGGGGGGCAGGTTGCGGCGAATCCCATCGCGTTTAATATTGACGGGCGGGAGCATATTGCTGTCAGTGCTAATCGGGTGTTGTACGTTTTTGGTTTGTAACCTGCGACCGATTGTAATCGGTCCGTAATGTTGAATTCCGAATTTACACGCCGATTAACAATCGGCGGCAGGTTACCAACCTGCCCCACAAAAATTGCGGACTGCTAAAATTAGCGGTATGCGTAGCGAATGGATTAGTCCGCGTCTCACCGATCCGATCCGGACTCAGATGCATTATGCCCGGCGGGGCGTGGTGACCGAAGAGATGCAATATGTGGCGCGGCGCGAACGGCTGGAGCCGGAGCTTATACGGTCGGAAGTCGCGCGCGGGCGCATGATCATTCCCGCGAATATCCACCACGACAAACTTGAGCCGATGTGCATTGGAGTGGCGTCGCTTTGCAAGATCAATGCCAACATTGGAAATTCCGCTACGACGTCGAACATCGATGAAGAGGTCGCCAAGCTGCACTACGCCGTGAAATATGGCGCCGACACGCTGATGGACCTTTCCACCGGTGGCGACATTCCGCGCATCCGGCAGGCGATCATCGACGAATCTCCCATCCCGATCGGCACTGTGCCCATCTATGAGGCGCTCTCTCGCGTGCGCCGCGTGGAAGATTTGAATATCAACGTGATGCTGGAAGTGATCGAGGAACAGGCCGAGCAAGGCGTCGATTACATGACCATCCATGCGGGCGTGCTGGTGCAGTATGTGCCGCTGACTACGAAACGCATCACCGGAATTGTCAGCCGCGGCGGGGCAATCCTGGCCGAGTGGATGGTGAAGAATCACAAACAGAATCTGCTGTACGAGCACTTCGACGAGATCTGCAAAATCTTCCAGAAACACGACGTCAGCTTTTCGCTGGGCGACGGACTGCGGCCCGGCTGCCTGGCCGACGCCAGCGATGCGGCGCAGTTCGCGGAATTGAAAACGCTTGGTGAACTCACGAAAAAAGCCTGGGAATATGACGTGCAGGTGATGATCGAAGGGCCTGGCCACATTCCCATGGATCAGATCAAACTTCAGGTGGACAAAGAATTGGCGCTGTGCCATGAAGCGCCTTTCTACACGCTGGGGCCGCTGGTGACGGATTTCGCGCCGGGCTACGATCACATCACGTCGGCCATCGGGGCGGCGATGATCGGCTGGTACGGCGCGTCGATGCTGTGCTATGTGACGCCGAAGGAACACCTGGGTCTGCCGAATCGCGAGGATGTGAAGCAGGGGATCATCGCTTACAAGATCGCGGCTCACGCCGCCGATATCGCGCGGCATCGTGTCGGCGCGCGCGATCGGGACGACGAACTTTCGCGGGCACGTTACAGCTTCGATTGGCGGCGGCAGTTTGAACTTTCGCTCGATCCTGAAACGGCCGAAGCCATGCACGATGAAACATTGCCCGAGGAAGGATTCAAGGACGCGGCATTTTGCTCAATGTGCGGTCCAAAATTCTGCTCCATGAATCATTCGGCCAAGACGGAGCAGTTCACCGCTGAAGACGCCGAGGCGGTGCTGGCCGCGCAGAGCCTGGTGAAACTCGGGGAGTAGATTATGGCTGACAAGATTGTAAAGGCCGACGAAGAATGGCGCGCGCAGTTGACGCCGGATCAGTATCAGGTCACGAGGCGGAAGGGCACCGAGCCTGCGTTCACTGGGAAATATTGGAACCATCATGAGGACGGCGCCTACTCGTGCGTCTGTTGCGGGAATCCGTTGTTTCAATCGGACACTAAGTTCGAGTCGGGCAGTGGGTGGCCCAGTTTCTTTGCGCCGGTGGATGCTGGCAGCGTTGCTACGGAAACGGACAGCACATACGGAATGCGGCGCGTTGAGGTGGTCTGCAATAAGTGCGGGGCGCATTTGGGGCATGTTTTTGAGGATGGCCCCAAGCCGACGGGGTTGCGGTATTGCATGAATTCGGCGGCGTTGAATTTTGAGAAAAAGTAGTTAGATACTGGGCACCATCTCTACGCGGTCCATCGCCAGAAATTCGCGGATGTGCGGATGGTCGCATTTTTCCAGATCCTTCACCGGGCCGAAGTAGATTGCGCGGCCTTCGTAGAGGAATACTACGCGGTCGGCTACTTTGCGCATCAAGTCGAGGTCGTGCGTCACCACTACCGCTGTTAGCTTGAGGTCGTGTTTCAGCTTGAGCATCAGGTGAATCAGGATGTCCGACATGATCGGGTCCACCATGGTGGTGGGCTCGTCGTACAAAATGCATTCGGGCTGCGCCGCGAGCGCGCGCGCGATGGCCACCGCGCGCTTGTAGCCGGTGGAAAGATCGGTGGGATAGGCGTCGCGGAAATGCAGGAGGTCCACCATGGACAACAGCCCGTCCACGACGTCTTCCTTGTTTTTCTCGTCGTAGTCGCTGCGCAGTTCCAGCGAGAACAGGATATTCTCGGCCACCGTCAGCGAATCGAACAGCGCGCCGGACTGGAAGACCATGGTCACT
Organism: Bryobacteraceae bacterium; assembly: GCA_036521635.1. Lineage (GTDB taxonomy): Bacteria > Acidobacteriota > Terriglobia > Bryobacterales > Bryobacteraceae > Palsa-89. The sequence continues at coordinate 19,560 of DATDHK010000384.1, forward strand.
TTCTTGCGGATCTCGCGAAGTTGGGCTTCCACGAAATCCGTGGTGTCCTGGTAAGAAACGAAGATCTGGCCCTGGTCGGGCTTGATGAAACCCATTATGTGGCCCAGGCTCACGGACTTACCGACGCCGCTGCGCCCGATGACGGCCAACGTTTCGCCGGCCGCGACATCGAAGCTGACATCGACTAAAACGGGGTGATCGAACGTCTTATAGACATGACGGAACTCGATGTAGTGGAGTCTTTCACTCATCCTTCTTCGAACTCCTTCCACTCGGCGGGAGTGTTTACGTTAGCGAGCGCCACAGGCTCTACCACCTGGGTCTCGGCATCGAGTTCCTTCAGTAAGTCCTTCATCTTGAATCGCTTATCCCGAAGTGCGCTAGCCAATACCGGCAGGCAGCCGCGGTGGTAGACGGCGCAAAGCGGCTCCGGTTCGCCGTTATTTCCCATTGCCGCAACGCATCGCCCGCCCGATATGGCGGTGCGGTTGAGCAACGCCGTCAAAACCGGCGCCGAAATTCCTGGCATGTCGCACGCCACTACCAGGTTCCACTCGGTCTTGGAAACACGAAGAGCGGTGTAGATGCCGCCCAGCGGTCCCCGGCCGGGCAATCTGTCGCGAACCACCGGATATCCCAGGAAGCCGTATCGCTCGGGATTCCCGACCAGAACCACGCTGCCGGCAGCCTCGCGCACGGCTTGCGCCACGTGCGAGATGAGTGCTGCCCCTTGAAATTGCAGCAAGGCTTTGTCTTGGCCCATCCGGGTGCTCCGGCCGCCCGACAACACAAATCCGGAGCGCAGCATGAGAGAATAATAGCATTGACGGCTGGAAGCACCATTTTGGTTGTCCTTGCGGATTGGAGAAATCCGGTTATAATCGGATAAAACAAGAAAATGTACTTTTGTTCCCAAATTGGATTTCGGACGGCGATTACCGCGGCCTTTGCCTTGCTCGGTCTGCGCGCCGAAAGCTTGCCCGAGGAATCGCGCAAGGTCGCCGCCGTAGTTCCACGGTTCGTTTCCGTAGTGCATGCCGACGCGCGCACCGGCCGGCTGGTGCGTAGTATCGTGGTCGCTTCAAGACCGGTGCCGAGCCGGGTTGTTTCCAATCAGGCTGTAGATATTGAGGCCCTGAGTCCCGTAGCTACCGCGCCCGACTCCGCGGTCCGCGGCATGGTGGAAGAGGCGGCGAAGACTTTCGATGTTAGCCCGGCGCTGGTGGATTCCGTGATCCAGGTTGAGAGCAATTACAATCCAAACGCCGTTTCTCCGAAGGGGGCGCGGGGCTTGATGCAACTGATGCCCGCGACGGCGCGCCGCTTCGGAGTAAAGAATTCGTTCGACGCGAAACAGAATATCGAAGGCGGCGTCCGGTATCTCAAGTTCCTGCAGCAAACGTTCAAGGACGACCGGCTGGCGATTGCCGCCTACAATGCGGGCGAAGGCGCGGTGGCTAAATACGGCAACGTGCCGCCGTATCCGGAAACCATGAACTACGTGGCGAAGGTGGGAAAGAAGTATGGGCAAGCCAGGCGCGCCGCCGACAAGCCGAAGGTGGTGGCAAAGTTGGAAGAAACGCCCAAGCCGCCTGCCGATGAGCCGCATCACATCGTTCACTATTTGGACGCAGACGGGAGGATGCACATCGCCACCCGATAGTTCCGACGGATATGCTTCACCTCCCCCTAGCAGGCTCCGGAAAACGGTTCATGAACCACAAACTTGTGGGGCAGGTTGGTAACCTGCGGCCGATTGGCAATCGGCCCGTAAGTATATTTCGGGTCCACAACACGGCGGAGTACCAATCCGCCGCAGGTTATCAACCTGCCCCACATCGTCGATTGCCCAACTTTTCGTTGTTGTGTGTGGCTTTTCTACTAGCCGCGGGACTTTGGGCCGGCGATCCTTCTGAAACGCATCATGTCACGGCGGTGCGATTCTGGTCGCTCGGCGACGTGACGCGTATCGCTGTCGAAACAGATGGCCAATTCGTGGTTCGTTCAGACCGGCTGGACAATCCCATCCGGCTTTTCTACGATCTGGTGGGGACCAAACCCAGTCTTGGTTCGAAGGCCATGACCGTCATCCCGGTGTCGGACCGGCTGCTCCGCCAGATTCGGATTGCGGAAACTCAGCACAACGTGACGCGCATCGTTCTGGATCTGGAGGGAACGGCGGAAGCAACCACGTCGCGTTTGGAAGATCCCAACCGGTTGATCATCGAGCTGCGCACGCCAGGGGCAGCGGCTTCCAAGGCATTGGCGAAACCGCCGGTAGAGGCTGAAGTGGTGCGCCGGCCGTTCACTCCGCCGCCGGCGCGGTCCGTGGTTGCCGATCCTCCGCAGAGGCGTCCTCAATTAACGTCGATGGATCCGCCGCCGGCAGTGGCGTCCGCGTCGGTTGTGCCGTCGCCGGCGATGAATCTCAATCCGGCGCCTGTTGCAGCGAATCCTCCGGCAAAGCCGGTTGTGCCTCCGGCGACGCCGGCCGAGACCGCGCTTCCAGCCAAGAGGAATGCATCCGGAGACCGGTCGATGATTCGCGTGCTGGGTTTGAAGGTCGGACGCATCGTCATCGATCCCGGTCACGGCGGACACGACGTGGGGACGACGGGTCCGGAGGGTCTGCGCGAAAAGGACCTGGTGCTGGATGTCTCCAGGCGGCTGGGCGAATTGATCGAGGAGCGCTTGGGCAGCGAGGTGATCTTCACGCGCGCCGACGACACGTTTGTTTCTCTGAGCCGGCGCACCGCGATTGCAAACGACGCCAAAGCCGACCTGTTCCTTTCGATTCACGCCAACAGTTCCACGCTGCGCTCGGCGGCGGGCGTGGAGACATATTATCTGAACTTCACCACTTCGAAGAGTGCGCTGGAAGTTGCCGCGCGGGAGAACGCCGGATCCCAGAAGACCATCTTTGAGCTGCAGGACTTGCTGGAGAAGATCGCGCTCAAGGACAAGGTGGAAGAGTCGCGCGAATTTGCCTCGCGCATTCAGTCCTCGTTGTTCAGCGTTTCGGTGAAAAACGACGCGCACGCCCGGGACCGCGGCGTGAAGAAGGCGCCCTTCGTAGTGCTGATCGGCGCGTCCATGCCGTCGGTGCTGGCGGAGATTGGCTTCATCAGCAATGCTCGCGACGAAGGCATCATGAAGCGTTCGGAATATCGTCAGCGGCTGGCGGAGGCGCTATATAAGGGTCTGGCGAGCTACGCGAGCACCTTGAGCCACTTTCAAGTGGCCCAGCGGCACTAGGTTGGAGCCCACATTCTTGTCAAGAACCGGTGCGCTAGTTCGATTGCGGATCGAATCGCCGGATTCTTCAGTCGATAACGAAATCGGCACAAAATATTGTTCGAATGCTTGAAGAGAAATGTCTCCATTGGCATACAACGATATCGCTTGTGCTTCTACGATCACGCAGGTCGTGTGGGGCAGGTTGGTAACCCGCGGCGGATTGGTAATCCGCCTTTAGGTTGATTCCGGAATTATTTAAGGGCCGATTGCCAATCGGCCGCAGGTTACCAACCTGCCCCACTAATCTGTGTTAGAAATTCAGCCGGAACACAAACTCCAGGATTCTGCCGCCTGGGTCCACCGTGCCTGAAGTATCGCGATACGCTGCCGTGGTCTGGCCAAAGGAGGCGCCGATATTGTTGTTCGGCGTGAAATTGGTCAGGTTCGGGAGGTTCAAGGCTTGCGCGCGAAACTCGATATTCGCGCCGCGCTCGTTGAGCTTAGTCACCTTGATCAAGCTGAAATCGAAGTGACGCTGCCACGGCAGGTAGAACCAGACTCTGGAGCCGATGGTGCCGGCAGGCGCCGGTCCGATGTACTTCGAGTTGGGATCGACTTGTGTTTGCGACAAGCCGCCTTGGTTGAAGGCAGCCTTGGTATTGGTGATCACGCTGTCCGGCAGGTAGTTGACTTGACCAATTCCATTGGCATTCGTGGTCTTGTAATTGCCGATCATGCTCTGCAATTCGTCGCGGGTCATATTGTGGAGAACCACGCCGTCCGCGTACTGATTGAACGTCCCGTAAGCGGTGAGCTGCGGGTAAAATGGGGTGCCCGATTGAAGCCGTACGTTGCCGGCCAACTGCCAGCCTTCCAACGCTTTCTTTGCAATCACGTTATTGACGGATCCGAGGAAATGGCGGCCGGGACCAAACGTCAGGTCCCAAATTCCATTTACTTTCACCGCGTGAGTGATATCGAAAGCCGATGGTATACGGTCGATGGCAAGGTTGCGCAGCGTGGTCGGCTGCACGTTGTCGATGGAGCTGTTAATCGCACCGTTCACCAGCGACTTCGAGAAAACGTAACTGACCTGGGTCAGCACGCCTTTGCTGAGGCGCCGGCGCAACTCCACTTGACCGGAATTGAAGTAAGAGCTGCCGCTGTTATCGACGATAAAAGATCCGCCACCCGCAACCGTGGGGTTCACCAGGAAGAAGTTGGGTGTGATCTTGGGATTGGCCTTCAGCAAATTGTTATACCGCGTGGCGTTGGTGGCGATCGCATTCGCCAGCCCTCCGGCCTGCCCGAAGAAGAGAAAATTCGCCACAGTCGCATCGGTCGTGTTCCCGTAAGCATTGTTGATAATGCTGAGAGCCTGTTGTCCTGGCAGACCCTGATTTCCCCAGTTGTTGCTGGCGGGAGTAGTCTGGCGAGCGATGCGCAGATTGTTGGCTGCGATATTGAACTCGTTAAGGAATCCGTTCTCGACGATATTTACTTCGTTGAGGTTGTACTGCCGCCACAGACTGGTCCCGTGATTTCCCGTGTAACGGAATTCGATGACCGTATTTTTTCCGAGCTCGCGTTGGAAGCCGACGTTCCAGCTTTGAACGTAACCCAGCTTCAGGTTGGGGTTAAAGTCGTTCAAACTCGTGGTGAAGGTGGGGGCAATCGGGAAAGTGGGAGACGCCGGGAATGGCCGCGAAGGAAGATTGGCATCGCGGAACCACGCGCTCCCCGCGGGACCGAAGAACTGCGGGAACGTGGATGGATCCACTGAATTATCGATATTCAATCCCTGATTCGAGCCCAGGATGCTGGTGAACACGTTGGAGCCTTCGCGCACCACGTTCATGGCATAGCCGATACGAAGCACCGAAGCGCCCTGATGGTCTCCGAGGATCCATTTCAAAGGACCGCCGACGGAAGGCAACTGCCACGCCATGCCGATGGACGGCAGCCAGCGTCCGGGAATCGAGTAGCCGGCCGAGGTGCCGGTGAGCTGCTGATAGGAGGGAACGACGCCGCCGGTGGCGTTAGGCTGGAAAAGATTTCCTATGCCGGAAATACCATACATGCCCGCATATCCGACCGTCGTATAGGTTTTTGAAAGATTCTCAAACGGCAACTGCCGCTCGTAGCGCAGGCCGGCTTGAATGGTGAGGGTCGGCTTGAAGCGCCACGTGTCCTGAACGTACAAGCCGTAGTCGCGGATACGGTCGCGATCGATTGCCGGGATTTGGCCATACTTGCCGCTGCTGTCGAGACTCCGGCCCTGCGTGATGGAGGAGACGCGTCCGGTCAGAATCGCGTAAAGGCTCTGGGCATTGGTTCGATCCGTACTCGAGAGGCCGGGAAAATTCGCGGTGGTGAACATATCCGTGGAGCCCGAGAACGCGGGATCGATCGACGAAACGCCAAAGGTGATGCCGGGGATAATACTGTTCACGGCGCCGGGCGCGGACTGAAACAGATTAACCTGCGCGAAATTGCCGCCGAAAGCGATCTGATGGGATCCCTTTACCAAGGTCATGTTTTCGATGATGGTCTTGGTGGGGGAATTGCGGCGTTGGGGTGTGGTGGTGGTGCTGACGCCCGCAATGTAACCGCCGGCAAAGCTCGGGTTGTATCCACGCCAGGCGGAGAACATGGAGGCATTGACTACGTCGCGGAACAGAACTGTTCCACCGTCCAGGCCCGCGCGGAATTCATTGGTCAAATGCGGCGTAAGCACGGAACGCAACGACATGATTCCCACGAAGCGCGTGCTGCGCTGGCCGGCCTGGACATCGCTGCCTAAAACGGTGCCGGTGCCGGCGTAAATCGGAACGACGCTGTTCAATCCGTCGGGAGCGGCGAAGTAGCTGTCGTAATTGTAGGTGACCGAGTAAAAATGTTTCGAAGTGATGTTGTAATCGATTCGCGCCGTGGTGAAGTAGCGGCGGTCCAGGCTATGCGGTTGATAGTTATAATCTTTTCGAGCATAATCGTTATTCGTTGCGTCTCGCGGCTTTAGGACACCCGACGATGATGTCAGCTTGTCGATCTGCTGCAGTGTTGACAAAACGATGGGATCGGGAGTGGTCGCAAACTGGCGTGATACTGCTGCAGGCAGCGTTGCATTCGCTCTGGCCGCCACATCATAAAGGTTGATCGCACGAACGACGCCATCCGAACCCTTGTAGCGGAAGGTTCCACTCAGCGATTCCGGAGTAAGTACCTGCCGCGTGAAGTTGTAGGTGTTCGGCAATTTGTAGGCTTCAACGTTGGTGAAGAAAAACAGCTTGTTCTTCTTGATTGGTCCACCCACGTGCCCGCCGAATTGATTGAGATTGATGATGTCGCGGGGCTGGCTGTTAATGTTGTTGAAATAGTAGTTGGCATTGAAGTAGGAGTTCCGGTTTTGCCAAAAGACGCCGCCGTGAAAATTGTTGGTGCCCGAGCGCGTGACGAATTTTATGTTAGCCGCGCCTTCACCGCCGCCGATCGCATCCGTCGCCGAAGTGGTCAAGGTGATCTCTTCCACCGCGTCGATGGGAGTGTAGATGTAGCTGAAGAATCCGTCGCTGCTTTTGAGCAGATTGTCCTGCGTGTTCATGCCGTCGATGGTGACGTTGAGCGCGCCTTTTGGAAGTCCATTGATGGATGAACTGCGGGGATTGGTGGGCGTGGCGACGCCGGGCTGAGTCACCATCAGTTCGACAGCGTTGCGCGTGGCGAACGGAATTTCGGCAACCTGGCGGGCTTGCACCGTACTGGAGAGTGTCGCGCTTTCGGTTTGCATCATGACGGCCGCGGCTTCCACAACGACAGTGTCCGATGTTTGGCCCACTTCGAGGTGAACGTCAATGGTGGCCGGGACGCCGGCGTTGACGACGACGCTGGGGACAGTTTCGGTCTTGAACCCGGGCTTGGTGATGGTCACCTTATACTCGGCGGGTTGCATGGACGACAGCGCCCACTCGCCTTTTTCGCTGGTGGTGGTCTTGAATACCAGACCGTTGCTGACGTTGGTTACGGTGACCTCGGCATTCGGCACGAGAGCGCCTTGTGCATCGGCAACCTTACCAGTCATCGGGCTGGTTGCTCCTTGCGGATAAGCCAGGGCGGCGAAAGCCACAAAAATCGACACAACTTTTTTAAAGTTCATTTTCCCTTTCCCCCTAACAACAGCGTTAGGAAATTCTACATCAACCGGTTAAGGAATGTAAAGGGCAAAAGAAGTGTGAATCTCGACGAGCGCAATCAACCCGGCTAATCCAAGACGAAAAGCCTGATAGCGGAGCCATCCTGTCCGCCGCGATACACTCGCTCCGTAGCTTTCTGAAATTCGGACGCTTTCGCGCTGGGGATATCCAGGAACTGCTGCGGATTCCGGTCCGTCAGGGGAAACCAGGAACTCTGAACCTGCACCATGATCCGATGTCCGGCGCGGAAGGTGTGGCAGACATCCGGCATGGTGAATTCGATGCGCGCGCGCTTGCCCGGAGTGAAAGGCTCAGGTTTCTCGAAGCTGTTTCGGAATTTTCCACGGAAGGGTTCGCCGCGGACAAGCTGCTGATAGCCGCCCATGTGAATTCCGGTTGGGTTCGGATTCGGATCGGGATAATCGCTGGGATACACGTCGATCAGCTTGACCACGAAGTCGGAATCCGTGCCCGTGGTCGAGACTGATAGCATCGGCGTGATCGGTCCGGCGATGGCGACGTCGCGATCCAACGGCTCGGTTTGATAGACCAGCACGTCCGGGCGTCTGGAGGCGAATCGCTGATCGAATGTCATGTAGTCGCGGGGCATACCCGAGCCGATTTCGCCGATCACCGGCACCGGACGATCGGGATCGCTGGGGTATTCATCGAAGCCGGCGGCGGACGGCAGGCTCATCGAAAGTTTGCCTGCGGCGTCGAAGTATAATTCGTGCGCCGCGGCGTTCTTGGGCGGCCACGCGTCGAACCGGCGCCATTGTTTCGTGCCGGTCTCGAATAGCAATGCCTTCGGCGCGATGGCGTCCGCCTTGGCTTTCAGCCCGTTGCCTTTGCCCTTGAGGTGTTCGAGGAAGAACGGAAGCTCGATGCTTTCCCGAAAATATTCGCCGGTCTTTGAAGCAAAATCGAGATTGCCCAGCTTGTCGCCCGGTCCACGGGACCATCCGCCGTGCGGCCAGGGACCCATCACCAGGGTCTGGGGCGACACGGCGCCGTTCTTCTCGATGGCGCGGAATAGTTTCAGCGGCCCGGCCAGATCTTCGGCGTCGAACCATCCGCCGACGAACATTACCGCGGGCTTGACGTTCTTCATGTGCGGAGCCAGCGCGCGCCGTTGCCAGAATTCATCGTAGTTCGAATGCTTGAGATTTTCGTTCCAGAAGGGGTTGGAGTTCTTCAGATATTTTTCGTTGCTGTTGGAAAGCGGACCCATTCGCAGGTAGAAATCGTAGGCGTCCGCGGTGCCGTAATCGAATGGAGTGGACTGAGCGGGCGGACGCGCCGGATCGCCAGGCCGGGGTTTGAAGCTGCTATAGAAGCCGAAGTTGGCGGCCAGATAGAACGCGCCGTTGTGATAAGAATCGTCGCCATTACCGACGTCGCCCATGGGAGCCTGCGGCGACACGGCCTTCAACGCAGGATGCGAATCGATCAGGCTGAAGGCCGCGTAAAAACCGGGGTAGGAAATGCCCCAGATGCCGACTTTACCGTTGTTGTTGGGGATATTTTTGGTGAGCCATTCGATGGTGTCGTAAGTGTCGGTGCTGTCGTCAGTATCCTTCGCGCCTTCAAAATGCAATTTGTGGGCGGGGACGTCCACGAAGACGCCTTCGGAAAGATAGCGGCCGCGCACGTCCTGGTAGGCGAAGATGAATCCTTCTTTGGTGAACAATTCCGAGGGGCCCAGCGACGGGCGATAGTTGTCGATTCCATATGGCGCGACCGAATACGGCGTGCGCTCCAACATGATGGGATAAGGCTGGGAGTTGTCTTTCGGCACGTAGACGCTGGTGAAGAGCTTGATTCCGTCGCGCATGGGGATACGGTAGTCGTACTTGGTGTAATGCGCGAGCGTGTACTCGAGTTGGAGCTTGCGCGCGGCGTCTAGAGCGGGTTGTGCCGAGAGTGTGGCGCTGGTCAATAGGAGCGCCAACGGCGCGAATTTTCCGGTGGTCATCGCGCTAATGGTAGCAAGCGGGCCACTGTGGCCACTTCCTTACAAATCCTAACAAACTTTAATCTGGGCCTCCCGTCCTTACTTATATGCAGCCTGCCGGTGAATTTCGATCCGCGGAGCGCACGAACGGCAGCGTTCTCGCTTCGCTGGAGAAAAAAGCGTTGATTTCGATGGCGCAGCGGATGCCGGCATGGGTGAATTCCGACCATTTGAGCGCGCTCGGTTTTCTGGCGCTGATGGGCGTGGGGTTGTCCTATTGGTATTCGCGCTATTCCAACGCCGGGCTGGTTTTGGCGATCGTGTTCTTCGTTCTGAACTGGTTTGGCGACAGTCTGGACGGCACTCTGGCGCGCGTGCGAAATCGGCAGCGTCCGCGTTACGGGTTTTATGTCGATCACATTTTGGACGCGTGCGGCAGCGTGTTCGTGTTCGGCGGATTGGCGCTGTCGGGTCATATGAGCGAACGGGTCGCAATCGGATTGCTGATCGTTTACCTGCTGCTCAGCATCGAAGTTTATCTGGCGACTTATACAGTCGGCACGTTCCATCTTTCCTTCGCGGCGTTTGGGCCAACGGAATTGCGCTTGCTGTTGATCGCCGGGAATATTGCACTGTTTTGGAAACGGCTGGTGGTTCTCGGCGGAAACCAATATCTGTTGTTCGACGTGGGCGGGTCCATTGGAATTGTGGGCATGGCGGTGGCGCTGGCGTGGTCGATCGTGAAGCACACCGCGCATCTTTATCGCGCGGAGACGCCGCGCAAGGCGCAGTTGCGGCTCAAGTGGCTTCGCTGGGTGAAATTCAATGCGGTGGGGGTGGCGGGATTCGCGGTGCAACTCGGATTGCTGTGGCTCTTCACGCGCGTCTGGGGAATTCACTATCTGGTGGCCACGACGCTCGCGGTGGAAATCGCGGTGCTGCACAATTTTGTCTGGCACGAAGTTTGGACATGGCGGGGTCTGGCGGCGGAGGACCGGTGGCGGCGGCTGGCGCGATTCCACTTGGTGAATGGGTTTGTATCCATCGCGTCGAACGTGCTGCTCACGTGGATGTTGAAGGACGGCCTGCACCT
>DATDHK010000385.1:0-3010 GCA_036521635.1 Bryobacteraceae bacterium
GTTATCTGCCGGCTTCGGCGCTGACGGGCGTCGATGGGTTCGACAAGGATCGCGCCTCGGCTGCATCGGTAGACACGATCCAGGCGTTGAAGCCGGTAGAAGCGGAAACCAAAAGCTTGATCGCGCGGGCCGTGGACCCCACCATCGGCCGGGCCGCCGACCTGATCGAGGCGAACCAGCCCGCGCAAGCGCTGGCGACACTGGAGCCGGCTCTCAAGCGATATCCCGGGAATCCGGATGTCCTGCTGATAGCGGGCTTGGCCGCGTATCGCGCGGACCAGTTGCGAATTGCGCTCGATTACTGGAAGCAGTCGCTGGATCTGGCGCCGAACGACGCGCTGTCGCGGCTCTATGCCAAAGTGCTGCGCGAGAAAGAAAAGGACCGCAGCGGCGACAAACTTTATGGGATGCGCTTCGCGCTGCGCTACGAAGGCGAAACTCTTCCAGCCGAAACTGCGCGGGCGATCGTGGCCGTGCTGGATGAAGAATTCAACCGGATCGCGGCCCAGATCGGATGCCGGACGGACGAGCGCATAGTCGCAATCGTTCAGAGCCGCGAGGCATACTTGCGCACGACGGGCGCGGCGGAATGGAGCGGCGGTCAATACGACGGCCGCATTCACATTGCGTTGAACGAAGGAAGTTTAGGAACGGAAACGCGCCGCAAACTGGCGCATGAGTTGGTGCACGCCTGCCTGACGAATCTCGGGACAGCCTGGCCTGCATGGTTGCAGGAGGGCCTCGCACAGAGAATGTCGGGCGACGCACTGAGTCCGGCTGCCCGCGAACAATTAAGAAAGCTTGCCGAAGCGCACGCGATGCCGCGGCTCGAAAACCTGGGTCAAAACTGGTCGCGCCTGAGCGCGGACAACGCCCCCGTTGCGTACAGCCTGGCGTTGGCCGCGGCCGAGGCGCTCTACGATAACTACAGCAGTTACGGACTTCGAAATATACTCAACAATCCACAAAGCCTGCAACAGGTCACGCTGGAATTGGATAAGAAGCTCGGCTTCTAATCCTCCACCACGTGCGACTCGAATTCCCGCCGATACTCTTTCCACCGCTCCCACTGGAACTCGCCATCGCTACGCATGCAGTTGACCGCGCAATAAGCCATGTACAAGGCGTGATGCGCATTGTCGTGGGCGAAGAGCCCTTGACGCCCGAACGTGACCAGGTTTCGGAAACCGCCGGCCCAGCCATCCACTTTCCCGAGGCCGGCCTCGAAGCCGCGCTCGTAAATTGGATAGGCGTGCGCCAGACGGCGAGTGACCACCTTGCGTATCGTGGCGCGAATGGGAATGCCTGCATCGCGCAACGTATCCCGCACTAAATCTCCCAGCGCCGCGTCGCTCATCGCCCAGGTGGCGGATGCCGCGTCGCACGGCAATTCGGCGCACAGCGCAGTCAGGCCGCGCGGTTCGGATACGCCGCTGTAGTTCTTCGGCTCGGACAACCGGGATATGGGGATGCGCTCTTCCGGAAAATAATGCGCGTCGTATTCGGTGAATCGATCCTGATCCAACACCAGGTAAATCAGGATCATCGCTCGAAACGACATGCGCGCGGCCGCCTCGATGATATCCGCGGGCGGTTCCGGCCGCATGCTTCGCACCAGCAGATTGATTGGCAAAGTTGATAGAACAAATTGGCAATCTATTGTTCCAGGCGCGCCATTTCGTTCGTAGTGAACGCAGGCGACCTGCCCGCCGTCATACTGGATGCCAGTCACCTTTGAGCCAAAGAGGAACTCGGCTCCTTGAGCAGCCGCCTCTTCGTGCAAGCGTTCAAATATCTGGCCGTAGCCGCGCCGCGGATAGTAAAAGCGTCCGGCGCCCGCTGGTTTGATCTTGCGAAGCATCCGGCCGCCCGTGTTCGCGGACACGCGGCGGCGGGCCTGGATCGGTGACAACTGAGCGGGATCGAGCCCCCAAAGTTTTCGGGCGAACGGAAAATAGAAATCGCGGCAAATGGTCCGGCCGAGACCGGCTTCGAGCACCGATGCGAAGCTTTCATCCGCCGGTTTTGCCGCGAACCGCTTGCGGACAATGTCGGCGGCTGCCCCGAACAGAAACGATTTCGGGACATGCAGGGCGAGATCCAAGGGCTGAAGCGGAAAGTGTATCCAGCTATTTCGCAACAGAATCCGGCCGTGACGCGGACGGATTTTGAGGTCGTCTCCGAGCAGTGCTTTGAGATCGGCCAGTACGCCGGGGTCGCAGGCCGGATGCAGGCGGTGACTGCCGTAGTCGACTCGTAGTCCTTCCAGATCGAAGCTGCCGGCATTTCCACCTGGGCGGCCGCGCTGCTCCAGCACCACAGTGCGTCCCAGCTTTCGCCGGGCGGCTTGGAACGCAGCGCCGACGCCCGCCGGTCCAGCGCCGAGGACGGCCAGCGTCATCCGCGGCGCGCTCCCAGCAAATAGAAAAATACGGAGTGGATGGTTACCACGAGATAACTGATTGTATGCTCAAAAAAGTGTCCGCAGATTACCTTGATCCAATCGTTCGTTTGCGCCACGTCGTGCGATCGCGTGAGAACGATGCCGACGCCGAGGTAGGCGGCTAGGAGGGTGCAGGTCGCGAGGGCGGCGATGGGCCAGATCCCCCGTTTTGAATGCGGCTCTGCCGCCACTTCGCGCGGCATCGAGAGACAACAGCCGATTGCCAGTGGCACGGTGATTAGTGCGTGCGTGAAGAGCTCGCGCGCTTGGTGGCCCAGGAAGCGGGCATCCGTAAATGGGGCGCTGCTCACGCCGAAGATTGGGGTTAGTATCGCGAAAAGTGATAGGGCTGAAATTAAGACAAAAGGCCGATTTACAATCGGCCGCACGTTGCCAACCTGCGCCACATATAGGAACGAGGGGAGAAGCATTAGGGCTAGTTGGCTCAGGAGGTGATATTGCCAGTGGCTGCCGAAAATCATTGGCTCCCTGTCGCGGGTGTGGTATTGAAGCAGATTTTGCATCGCAGCGTGCGCGCCGGCGTGCATCGTAGCTCCTACAAATATC
>DATDHK010000386.1:0-13802 GCA_036521635.1 Bryobacteraceae bacterium
CCCTGGCAGCGATGGATGTGAAACTCCAGGCAAGGATGCGTATGCCGGCGGCTGAAGTCCACCTTGCACGACGGAATTTTGAAGTGCCGGTGAATCAGGTGGACCAGGCGGTGCGCCAAATTGCCGTGAAAGTACGGTCCGAAATAAGCCGATCCGTCCTTGAGCAATCGGCGCGTCACATACACACGCGGATATTTTTCGTTGGTCAGCTTGATGTACGGGAAAGTCTTGTCGTCGCGCAGCAGGATATTGAAGCGCGGCTTCCACTGCTTGATGAAATTGTTCTCCAGCGCCAACGCTTCCTTTTCGTTGTCGACCAGGATGTACTCCAGGTCGCGCGCCTCCGCGATCAGCGTGCCGGTCTTAACGTCCCCAAGCCGGTCGTCGGAAAAATAGTTGCGCACGCGGGCCCGCAGGTTCTTGGCCTTGCCCACGTAGATCACCGCGCCGTAAGCGTCTTTGTACAGGTACACTCCGGGCAGCAATGGAAGCTGTGCCGCTTTCTCGCGAAGTTCCATGGGGAGCCATTCCTATTGTCTCAGGGACGTCAACCGGCGTATCATTTCACAACATGCTGGTGACAACGGAATATGTCGACATCCCGGCGGGCCCTTCGCCGATGCGGATGTTTGTGGCCGCTCCGAAAGCTGCGGGAAAGTATCCCGGAATCCTTTGCTATTCGGATATTTTTCAGCTCACGGGCCCAATGTTGCGCGCTTGCACGCGCCTGGCGGGCTACGGCTTTGTGGCCGCCGCGCCGGAAATTTATCATCGCCTCGAGCCGCTCGGATCAGTCATTCCGTTTGACGACGCCGGACGCAATCGCGGCCTCGAAGACGCAGCCAAGACCCCCGTGGCGCATTTCGACGAAGATCGCCGCGCGGCCCTGGACTATCTGGCGAAGCATCCCTCGGTAACCGAAGGAGCGTTAGGCGCGATGGGGTTCTGCATCGGCGGCCACCTCGCTTTTCGCGCCGCGCTCGAACCCGGCGTGCGAGCCACAGTGTGCTTCTACGGAACCGGAATACACGATGGTAGACTCGGGCTCGATAGTGATGCCGGCTCATTGGAACGCGCCGGCGAGATTCGCGGCGAGCTGCTGCTGGTGTTTGGCGCCGAAGATCCGCACGTGCCCGCGGAGGGCCGGACGTCGATCGGCCGCAAGCTGCGCGACGCCGGCGTCAATTATTCAATCCGCCTCTTTCCCTGCGAGCACGCATTTATGCGCGATGAAGGCCCGCGTTTCGATCCGGAGACGACGGATCAGGCCTTCAGCGCGATGATCGCGCTATTCCGAAAAGTTTTCGGTGGCGCCAGGTAGACTATGGCCCGTGAACGCAAGAGCGAAACCGCACTGCTGCTGATTGCGCTGTTCAAGCTGGTAAAAGGATTACTGCTGATCGGCGCCGGCATCGGCGCGCTGAAGCTGCTGCACCACGATGTTGCGGAGACCATCACCGGCTGGGCGGACGCCCTGCGCGTGGACCCCGACAATCGCTTCATCCACGCCCTCCTTACCCGCGCGCTTAAGTTGAGCCCGGCGCAGCTAAAGGCGGCGAGCGCGGGAACTTTCATCTATGCCGCCCTGTTGCTGACCGAGGGAATTGGGCTTCTACTTCGAAAGCGGTGGGCGGAATACTTCACCATCATTACCACCGCCGGCCTGATTCCGTTGGAGCTGTACGAGCTCGCTAAACATATCACCGCGGCAAAGATCGCGATTCTGATCGTCAATATCGCGATCGTCGCCTATCTCGTGGTGCGGGTTCGGAGGTCCGCTCATACTCCAGGGTAGATCCGCAACGGCCCGGAATCGAGGATTGTTTTCACCGGCCAAATAGCGCAGTTCGTTTGTTGAATTACGGCGGCCGCACCACGGTTATGTTCAGCTCAACACGTAGTGCCGCGCCGTCTCTTCGAATAACCGGATTTGTTCCGTCTTCCACACCTCATCGCGAGCCAATTCGCGACCCATAATTTCCGCAACGCGAGGCGCCATCGTAATAGCAGCCTTCGCATTCAAAAATAGCGCACGGGTCCGCCGGGCCAGGACGTCTTCAACTGTCCGGGCCATTTCGTGACGCGTTGCCCATATCACTTCCGCGCCAACATATGGAAGATCGGGATGCAGTTGCGCGGCGAGGCCGGGATCGGCCGCCATGAGTTCCCGCACCTGCCCGGCGTCGGAACCATAGACATACAAGTGGCCGTCCTGCGCGGGCTCGGCAAGAAATCCGTGGATCTTCAGATGTTGCGTCTGGCAAGGCTTTTCGGATAGGTGCGCCAGCATCGCGGCCTGGTTCACGCAGTCCTCCGCCATGCGCCGGTAGGTGGTCCATTTGCCGCCGCAAATCGTCAGCAGGCCGGATTGTTCGATATGAATTGTGTGATCGCGCGAAAGCGCCGCGGTGTTGTTTGCGTCGGCCGATTTCACCAGCGGACGCACGCCTGCGAACACCGATAGGACATCGTCCCGAGTCGGCTTCTTCGCCAGATAGAGCGATGCCGTGTTTAGAATAAAATCGATTTCCTTTTCCATCGCCACCGGTTCGAGCACGGCCTCGGGAATCGGCGTGTCTGTCGTTCCGACAAGGGTATGGTTGTGCCAGGGAATAGCGAACATTACCCGCCCGTCGCTGATATGCGGCGCCATGATGGCGCTGTCGCCCGGCACAAACGACCGATCGAACACCAAGTGGATTCCTTGACTGGGAGCGATTATCGGCTTCACCGCCCCGTCGGCCTGGCGGCGAAGATTATCGCTGAACGCGCCGGTGGCATTGATAACCACTTTTCCCTTGGCGCAAAACTGCGCGCCTGTTTCGGCATCGTGACCGGTAACGCCGTCGATGAAACCATCCGCATCCTTGGTGAGCGCCGTTACCGGCGCGTAGTTCAATAATGCCGCGCCTTGTTCCGCCGCGGTCGCCACCATGTGGATCAGCAGACGCGTATCGTCGAACTGGCCATCGTAGTAAATTACGCCGCCGCGAAGTCCCTCGGTTTCGATAGACGGCAGCCGATCGAGCGTTTCTTCGCGGGAAAGAATTCGCGATGCCCCGAATCCGTACTTGCCCGCGAGAACGTTGTACAGCTTCAACCCCAGCCCGTAGAACGGCGCCTGCCACCAGTCGTAACTGGGAACGACAAAGCCCAGGTTCCGCACCAGGTGCGGCGCATTCTGAAAAAGCAACCCGCGTTCCTTCAGCGCTTCCATCACCAGCGAAATATTGCCTTGTTCCAGATAACGCACGCCGCCGTGAACCAGCTTGGTGCTGCGGCTGGACGTGCCTTTGCCGAAATCGCTTTGCTCCAGCAGCAGGACCTCGTAGCCGCGCGACGCCGCATCGATGGCCACTCCAACGCCGGTTGCGCCGCCGCCCACCACGATCATGTCCCATTGCTCCGAGTGATCGGCCAAGCGGCGCGTCATTTCTGAGCGGGTCATGAGACCAATCTTAACTGTTCGATGACAATCGGATTTCAAATCGTTGTTCAAATCCGAGTGTGAATCGGATTGTTATCGCTAACTCACAGCGGTGTAGCGATTCACGCGGTAAAAGTAAAGCATGCGTTGCGATCTGCATGTTCATACGATTCATTCGGGAATGTGTACAATTCCATTGCTCAGCCGCATCTGCCGCGAAAGCTACAACGATCCTTTGGAAGTTTATGCAACGCTCAAACGCCGTGGCATGGATCTGGTCACGATCACCGACCATGATTCCATCGATGCCGCCGAGACCCTGCGGCGCCATCCCGATTTCTTTTTGAGCGAGGAGCTTTCGTGCGAAACTCCCGGCGGTAACCGCTTCCACATGGGCGTTTACGATATCACCGAACGGCAGCACGTCGAGCTACAGCGGCGGCGCGACGATTTCTTTTCGCTGATGGCGTACCTGCGCGAACAGGATCTCTTTTTCAGTCTCAATCACATGTACTCCGGGCTGACCGGCCGCCGGACTTCGACCGACTTTGATTTATTCGAATATCATTTCCCCGCGGTCGAAACCAGAAACGGGCAGCTACTCGGAAGTTTGAACGCTGCCGCTGCCGCGTACGCCGAGCGTCTGGCAATAGCGCCGGTAGCCGGAAGCGACGCCCATTCGTTATCGTCGCTGGGAAGCACGTCCACCGAAGTGCGCGCGGCGCGCGACGCCCATGAGTTTTTGACGGGGCTGCGTTGCGGACGGGGCGTGGCTTGCGGCGAGTCGGGCGGTTACCGGAAATTGACACGGGCCGTCTTCGAAATCGCGGGGGCAATGATGACGGAACGCAAATGGCCGCTCGCACTTTCACCTTTGGCGTTATTCATTCCACTGGTAACGCTGGGCTGCTGGTTACGGGAAATCGCGTTTGGTCAACAGTGGACAGTCAGCCATAATGTGAACGGTGCAAGGTTACCTCGAAGACTTAGCTTATATCCATGATGCGGGGTTCAGGGATTACGCCTTGAAGGCGGCGCCCGGGCTGTTGCGGATCTTGCGCAAGAACGGTGTGACGGACGGGTTGGTGGTGGATCTGGGTTGTGGCAGCGGGCGATGGGCCGCGGAGCTGAATCGGGCGGGCTATCGAGTCTTGGGCGTGGACCAGTCGGCTGCGATGATCGGGTTGGCGCGCAAGATTGCTCCCGATTCCAGGTTCAAGATTGCATCGCTGCTGCGGGCGGCTCTGCCGTCGTGCGATGCGATCACTTCAATCGGCGAATGTCTGAATTACTGCTTCGACGAAAAGAATAGCCGGGCGGAATTGCTTGGCCTCTTCAGGCGCGCGCATCGGGCTTTGCGCCCCGGCGGCGTTTTGGTGTTCGACATCGCCGAGCCCGGACGCATCCCGCGAAGCATGCCGCAAACGAGGTTGATTGAGGGACGCGATTGGTCGCTCTTCGTGAGCGCCAGCGGCGACCGCGCCCAAAATACGCTGCGGCGTGAGATTGTTTGTTTTCGAAAGTTGGGTGGGCACTATAGACGCAGCCGGGAAATTCACAATCTGCGCCTGTATCGTGCAAGCGATCTAATTCAGGATCTCGAGCGGTGCGGATTTGCGGCGCGCAAGATCGCCGGTTATGGAGACTTTCGATTTCCACGCGGCATCGCCGGTGTTCTGGCGCGAATGCCGGAACCCATGGCGTCCACCGCTTCCTGGGATTCATGCAGTTCTGGCAGGTTGTAGCAAAGCGTTTTGCCACTGGCTGTCGGCGTCACGACGGCCACAGTTTTCCCGTCGTGGCAATGCCGGAAAGCTTCGGCTTGGTGCGTGTACAGCCGGGCAATTCCGCGCGACTCAAGCGTCTGGCGAAGAACAGGCGAAACGCGCTATGCATTCGCCTTTTGTTTGCCAAGCTTACACCAGTTGGCGGTGATAATCTAGTGGTTCCCACCAATGGCTGATTCTCCAATCACTCCCCGCGAAAAGGATTTCGCTACCTGGTACCAAGATGTGGTGTTGCAAGGCGACATGGCCGAGCCGGCCGAAATCGTCAAAGGCTGCATGGTGATTAAGCCCAATGGCTATGCCGTCTGGGAAATTCTTCAACGGGAGCTGGATAGTCGATTCAAAGCCACGGGCCACCAGAACATTTACCTGCCGTTGCTGATCCCGCAGAGCTTCCTAAAGAAAGAAGCGGAACACGTGGAAGGATTCGCGCCGGAGCTGGCAGTGGTCACAATCGCGGGCGGCAAGGAACTGGAAGAGCCGTACGTCATCCGTCCGACTTCGGAGACCATCGTCGGCCATTTCTTTGCGAAGTGGATTCACAGCTATCGCGATCTTCCGCTGCTGTTCAATCAGTGGGCGAACGTGATCCGCTGGGAGCTGCGGACGCGTATGTTTCTCCGGACCACCGAGTTCCTCTGGCAGGAGGGGCACACGGCGCACTCTACCCATGAGGAGGGGGTGGCGGAGGTGCTGCGGATTCTCGATCTCTACGCGGAAGTGGCCGAGGACGTCATGGCCATGCCCGTCATCAAAGGCGCGAAGAGCAGGGCGGAGAAGTTCGCGGGCGCCTTGAAATCCTATTCCATCGAGGCGATGATGCAGAATGGCATGGCGTTGCAGGCGGGCACCAGCCACGACCTTGGACAGAATTTCGGCAAGGCTTTCAACGTCCAATTCCAGAGCAAGGAAGGCAAGCTCGATTACGTCTGGCAGACCAGTTGGGGCGTCAGCACGCGGCTGATCGGCGGGCTTATCATGACGCATTCGGACGACAAGGGGCTGGTGCTGCCGCCCAAGGTTGCGCCGGTGAAGGCGGTGATCGTGCCCATCTATCGGAAGGACGAAGAGCGTGCGCAGGTGATGGAGGTGGCTGTGCGGCTGGCTGCTGAGTGCGGCGCCCATCTCGACACGCGCGAGGGTCAGAGTCCGGGCGCAAAGTTTTTCCATTGGGAACGGCGGGGCGTGCCGGTTGTTTTCGAGCTCGGTCCGCGCGATGTGGCCGGCGGGAACGTCGTCCTCAAACGGAGGGACACGGGAACCAAGGAGACCATCCCGCAGGCCGAAGCGGCGGCGAAATTAGCCGCAACGCTGGACGCCATGCAAGTGGACCTTTACCGGAAAGCGAAGCAGCGCTTGCAGGACAATACGGTGCTGGCAAATTCGATGGGTGAAGTGGAATCGATGTTGAACGGAAAATTCGTAATGGCCCATCTGAAGGACGATCCGTCGAACGACGCGCGGATCAAGGAATTCAAGGCCAGCGTGCGAAACATCCCCATCGCCGACGAATACGATGGACCCGGGAAGTGCATCCTGACTGGGGAAGCGGTGGACCGCAGGGTTGTGATCGCGAAAGCCTACTAAGCCACGCACTCCGGCGCGAAATGCGCCAGCCGATGCCGCAGCGTTTCATAGGCGCGAAACAGCAGCGACTTCAACGCTGGAAGAGAACAATCGAGAACCTTGGCAATCTCAACGTACTCCATGCCTTCATATTTGTGCATGAGAACGGCGGCGAGTTGCTTGGGCGGCAGCGTGTCGATTGCCGCGCGCACCTGCTTGGCGCGATGCTCCAGGAGCATCAGTTCGTCGGCCCGCGGCGTGTGATCCCAGAGTTCTTTCCTGGGTACATGCCGCACTTCTTCGTCCAGCCGCAAAAGTCCCAATTCGCGGCGGGTGTCTCTGCGCCAGTTGAGCGCAACGTTAGTGGTGATGCGGAATAGCCAGGTGGTGAACTTCGCATCCGGCTGATATTTTGCGCGGGAGCGATATACGCGGATGAAAACGTCCTGAGCCAGCTCCTCCGCGATGGCGTGGTTGTGCACCAGGCGGTAGAGGTGGCTGACTACGGAATTCCTGTGCCGGTTGAGGAGCAGGTCGAAACTGGACCGGTCGCCCCTGGCAACCTGAATCATCAAGGTTGTATCGGCATCGAACGCCAGCAGCGCCGCCATGTTGATTTCAACGTGGCCCGGAGGTGGGCCGTTACGCTGATGCGTGTAAGGATTGGTAAACTTGGACGCGTTTAGCTCTGGCTTTGGTGTTCCGGAAACACCGCGTAGCCTTCCGGCGGCGGGAATAGCTCGTATAACAAACCTAGTCTCTTCCGCAGGTAGCGGCTCTGCAACTGCCGCGGGCCGGTCTCTACATCGATGTCGCAACAGATGCCGTGCAGGTACAGGGTCAGAGTATCGATGAACGACTGGCGGACATAATCGCGGAACGCTTTCGTTTCCTTGCGAATATTCGTCTGGCGGCGCAGCAGGGCCTGCTTCATGTGCCAGCTCTCTTCGTCCACTTCGCCATGCACGCCGTTGTTCAGTTCTTCACGCAGCAGGGAGGCATAGCGCGACTGGGCTTCGTCCGGCCACAAATCCCCCGCCAGCCTTGCCAGCACGTGATAAAAACGGTAGTGATATTCGGAAACATCCTGGTCCTTGAGCGCGAAAACCAGGACCTCTTCGTTGTCGAATCGTACTTGCGTGACCCAGGAGAGGCGATTCTCCGGAGGCTTTTCGGTGCAGACAAAGTCGTCCTTGGGAATGTTGCCTTTTTCCTTGGCGCCGGCCCGCTCCAGGTACGGAACCAGAAGGATGGAAACCTTGGGCAGAAGGCTGGAGATGGCGGGCGGCAAGGATGCGATCGGCTCTTCCAGATACTCCTTCAAGTCTTCTTCGCTGAGGGGAATGGAGGCGCAAAAATAGGAAAACGTATTACTGAGCGGAATCATCTCGCTACGGAAACGCTCCGCCAATTGGCCAACGCTCAATTTGGAAGGATCAGGTAAGGCGACCATCTAGTGGGTTCTGCCCTGAGTTTATCACGATGGTGGGGGGTGATCAGTGGTCGGTGATCCGGCCCCTGATCACCATTCACTTATCACCAGCCACTGATGACCACGGTAAACTAGTGAGCGTGGGCCGCAAAATCCTGATTTCGGCCGGAGAGGTCTCCGGGGATCTCTATGCCGCTGGACTTGTCGAGGTGCTACGCCGGCGTCATCCTGAGCTTGAATTTTTTGGCTGTGCCGGCCCTCGAATGCAGCGGGCCGGGGTCCGCGCCGTGGTAGATGCCGCCAGCTTGTCCGTGGTCGGCCTGGTCGAAGTAGTAACCCATATTCCTCGAATTTATGGCGAATACCGCAAGCTCTTGCGGGCCGCGAAAGAGGAACTGCCGGAAATTGCGATCCTCACCGATAGTCCGGATTTTCATCTTCGACTTGCGCGGCGGCTGAAGGCTTTGCAGATTCCGGTTATTTACCTGGTTGCGCCGCAGGTCTGGGCCTGGAGGAAGGGCCGTTTGCCGCTCATGCAGCGGACCATCGACCAGCTGCTTTGCATCTTCCCTTTCGAGCCGGAATTCTTCGCACGTCACGGAATCGAAGCCACTTATATCGGTCATCCGCTTACGCGCCTGATCCAGCCGTCCGCCAGCCGCGACGAGTTACGCCGGCGCTATAACGTTCCCCAACATGCCCGGTTGGTCGCCTTGCTTCCCGGCAGCCGGAGCGGGGAGATTTCCAGGCACTTGCCGGTGCTGATCGAGGCAGCCCGAAAGATTGCCGGGGACGGACTGCGGTTCATTTTGGCCGTTCCCCCAGGTGCCGGCGCGATAGGGTCAAATTTTAGGGAACCCGTTTCCGGTTTATCCATCCAAGTACTTGAAGGGCAAACCTGGGATGTCCTCGCCAGCGCGGATTTAGCGCTCGCCGCCAGCGGGACGGTTACCGTAGAGGCCGCCTTGCTGGGAACCCCGATGATCACGTTTTATCGCGTAAACAAAATGAGCTGGTGGATGGGCAGGCATCTGGTGAAGGTCCCATTTTTTTCCATGGTGAATCTGGTGGCGGGCAAGCGCGTTGTGCCGGAGTTGATTCAGGACGATTTGACGGCCGGGCGTCTGGCGGAGGAGGCTTTGAGCTTGTTAGGCGACGAAGCCGCGCTGGACGGGATGAGGCGAGAATTACGAGTGGCCGCGCAAAAGCTGTCCGCGCCGCAAGATCCCATGGAAGTGGCGGCCTCCATTGTTGAAAAGCATTTGAAAGAGGAAATGGTTCATGCTTAGGAATACAATCCTGGCAGTGTTCGCAGTGGCGTCGTTGCTGGCGGCGCAGGATAAAGATAAAAGTGGGAAGAAGGCGCGCATCGATGTCGAGAACTACGTCATCAATGCGGAGATCAATCCGCACACGCAGGCGCTTACGGCCAACGTTCAGGTGCGTTTCGTGCCGCTCGACGGCGACGTCTCATCCACTTCCTTCGAGCTGAACAACGCGCTGAATATTTCGCGCGTGGTAGACGACGGCGGACGCCAGATTCCCGTCTCTCGATCCACCCAGGACGCCAGCGTCCGCCTGAATTTCCCGAGCGCGCTGGCGAAAGGAAAGCCGGCCACTGTTACTTTCACGTACGACGGCCGTTTGACAGGCGAGGAAGATTCGCCGGTGTACGGCATCAAGTTCGCCGCCATACAGAACGATTTTGCCTACCTGATGTATCCGGCGCGCTGGTTTCCGATCAACGAGTACACAGTGGATCGCTACACGGCGGACATGCACATTACAGTGCCGTCCGGATTTAAGGTAATCGCCAGCGGCATCGAAAAAACCGATCGCGCGGGCGACAAGGTCACCTACGGTTTCCAATATTCCAAGCCGTCGTTTCCCGGAAGCATCGCGCTGGTGCAGGGCGAGCCGGCAAAAGTCAGCTCGCAGGGCGTGAGCACCACGGTTTATTTCCGCAAGAAACAAGCGATGGCGAATCCGTACGGCGAGGAAACCGGCAAGGTGATGAGCTATCTCACCAGCGTGTATGGGCTGGCCCCGCAGGTGAATTTGACGCTGGTGGAAACAGAAGATGGAACTCCGAACGGCTATTCGGCGCCGGGAATTGTGTTTCTTTCGCCGAACGGAATCGGCAATCAGGTGGGCGCGCGTCTGCTGGTGAACCAACTGGCGCGCCAGTGGTGGGGCACGCTGGTATCGCCCATCAATCGCGATCATATGTGGCTGGAGAACGGCAACGCCCGCTTTGCGGAATTGCTTTGGGACGAGCACAACAGCGGTCCCGGGGCGTTTGAGACAGACGTGCACGAAACCTACGTGCAGGCGTTGACCGTGGACAATCCGCCACTGATTCAGGCCGGCCGCCTGGAAGATTATTCGCCGGAATTTTGGGCGACCACAGCCGGTAAGGGCGCGGCGATTCTAAACATGTTGCGCAACGTGATGGGCAACGAAGGATTCGCCAAGCTGCTCGCGAATTTTCCCGGGCAACATAGCTGGCAATCCGTCAGCACCGCGGACTTCCGGCAGATGGCCGAGCAAATCTCGCAGAAAAATTTGCAGTATTTCTTCCTGCAATGGATCGAATCGAACGGCGCGCCCGAGTTCAAACTCGAGTACACGGTCTTCCGCACGCAGAAGGGTTTCCGGGTGATGGGCAAAATCTCGCAGGACCTGGACACTTTCCACATGCCGGTGGATTTGAAAATCGAGACCGAGGGCAATCCGGAAATGAAGTCGGTGGATGTGGTGGGCACGTCGTCGGAATTCACCGTGGATACTTTTGGCAAACCGAAATCGGTAACTATCGATTCCACTCAGACGGTGTTGCGCTGGAACCCGCTGATACGCGTGGAGGTGGCCATCAAGCGCGGCGAGCAATTCGCCGAGATCCGCGAGTATGGCGATGCGCTGAAGGAATACCAGAAGGCGATGGAAGTGAACCGGCAAAGCTCGCTGGCGCACTATCGCGTGGCCGAAATTTTTTTCCTGCAGAGCAACGACCAATCGGCCGCCAATGAATTCCGCGAAGCTTTGAACGGCGACCTGGCGCCCAAGTGGACCGAGGTCTGGGCGCACATTTATCTCGGCATGATTTACGATCTGCATGGACAGCGCGACCGAGCGGTGAACGAATACAATCATGCTATCCGGACGCGGGACAACACTCATGGCGCGCAAGAAGAGGCCGCGAAGTATTTGAAGACGCCCTACGAGCGGAAGCGGAACAACGTCTAGCGGAAGAACACAAGGAAGGAATACGAGGAACACGAGGAACACGTGACCAAATCTTCATTGCCTCGGGTTCTTCGCTATCCCGGATAGTTGCCCGCGATCAAGAGGCTCGTGGTTTGTAGAGGCATCGCGAAAGATGCGCCAAAAGTTTTACGGAGCGCCACGGCGGAAGTTGACTCGCAAACTGGAGATAGACCTTGACGGCGTCGCCGCGCAGCCTCAATTGAGCAAGCTCTTGAATGGTCCCGCGGGCGACGCCGTCGAAAAATTCCGCCTTGCCGATCGATTCGATCCGCTCGCGCGCGGCGCGTTCAAGTTCCTCACGAGGCAAACCCGGCCGGGTATAGGACAGCATGGCCATGTTGGCGTAGAGAAACTGCTGCCACTTTTTGCTCAGTGTCATTCCCTCAATGGAAAATCGATAACGCAGCAAGGGAATGTCGAGATTGCCGAGCCGGTATTTGCCGGCCAGCCGCAGCCACAATTCATAGTCTTCCGCGTTCTTGAAATCGGCGCGATAGCCTCCTACGTCAAGGATTGCCGCCTTGCGCAAAATAGTTGCCGGGTGATACATGCAGTTCCAGAAGGGCAGCACCCGCATGATCTCGTCATGCTCCACGGGCACCCGTACGCAGTGATCGAACTTCGCTTGCTTGGCCATGTGGTAAACATGACTTCCCGCGGCGGCGACATCCGGGCGAACTCCCATGTATCGCACTTGCATCCGGATGCGATCCGGCAAGCATTCGTCGTCCTGGTCCATCCTCACAACCAGTCCGGCCCGGGCGCGCTCCAAACCCTCGTTCAACGTACTGGCCAGGCCCTGGTTCTCCTCGTGGAAAATCGCGATGACGCGCGCATCGCGGCGCATGTAGTCCCGTAGGATCGCCGCCGAATCATCCTTGGATTTGTCGTCGATCACCAGGAATTCAAAATCGCCGTCGGTCTGCGCCAGCACCGAATCCATGGCTTGACGAAGTGTGGACGCTCCGTTGTAAACCGGAAGCAGAACGGAGCACTTCACAATGCTTCGCGCGCCTGCTGGACAAGCTTGGCAATGCCGGCGCGCAGTTCTATTTGAGGAGCCCAATTTAATTCGCGCTTGGCTTTTGAAATATCGAGCACCGTCCAATCCGTCAGCGAATCCGCTCCTTCCACGCCGGAGGTGAAGTCGGGTGGAGTGTGGATGTCCGCGGACTCCTGGATCATACTCAACACCTCGCGAACGGAATGTCCCTGGCCGCTCCCGACGTTGTAGAGATTAAAATCTTCCTTGGGCTGCAACACCGCATCACCGATCGCGCATATGTCGTCGAGATGAATGTAGTCGCGTATGTTATCGGGATTTCCAAAGACTCTCACCGGGTTCCCGCTCAGCAGGTTGTTGACGGCAACTCCGATGAAGCCTTGCAATCGTTGACTTGGCAAAATTGTTCCATATGCGTTGCTCACACGCAGCACCGTTGCTCTGAGTATTCCTTTGCGCGCAGCCAACCTCAAATAATGCTCCCCGGCCATTTTCTGAACGCCGTAGGACGATAGTGGTTGACACGGATCGCTCTCGACGAATGGCGCCCGCCCAATGTTCGGTCCGTATACCGCTCCGCCGCTGCTGAAGTAAATGAGATGAGGACAACGGCCCATTGCGCCGATCGCTTGAATCAGCGTCAAAAGAGGATTCAAATTCAACGCCGCGTCGCTGGGCCAGTGCAGGTCCGAGGTTATCGGCGTATTCGTGTGCGCCAGATAAAAAATTGTGTCCACTCCGCTCAGGAAGGCTTCACAATCGTGCAGCGAGCACAGGTCGCCGTTGGTGATCGAGACGGAACGCATGCAACTCTCGTGGGCCGGCGACAGGCTGCGGACAATGGCGCGCATCGGTATCGAGCTCTTCGCGAAGTGGCGGATAAGCTGGGCGCCGATCATCCCCTTGCCGCCCGCGAATCCGATTGTCACGCGGCACCGATCGCCAGCTTTTCAAAAATCTCCGCGTATTTTTCCACGCTGCGTATTATCGAGAAGCGCTCCTCGGCCCACTGGCGCGCCGCGCGGCGCATTTGTTCATGCCGTTCCGGATTATTCAACAGGTCTTCGATCTCGCGGGCAAAACCATCGACGTCTCCAACGTCGTTCACGATTAGTCCCGTGCGCCCAGGCTCCATCATCTGCGGCAGCGCGCCCGTGCGGCTGGCTATGACCGGCACGCCCATCGCCTGGCTCTCCATGACCACGTTCGGCCGGCCATCGAATCGCGAACAGACCACCAGCACATCGCAGCATGCCAGGTATTCTTCAGTTGCCACAAAACCCAGGAAGTGTACGTTCTTCAGCGCCCGCAAAACGATAC
>DATDHK010000387.1:0-9039 GCA_036521635.1 Bryobacteraceae bacterium
AGCCGCTCTTTCGCCGCGCACGCAGGCCCACCGGCGAGTATTCGTTTAGTAAAAGCTGCTTCAGGCTATTGCGGGCCAGTTCCTCGACCGGATGCACATTCTTCGCCGACATGAACTCCAGGAAGGCCTCCACTAACGGCCGCATATCGGGGGAGATGCTCATTCCGCTGCTGGCCTGGTCGGGCTGCCAGGACATTATGAGTTCAAGATCGCGGCCAAAATCCTCAACAATCGCTTCACGGAAGATCTCCGCCAAGTCGTTGTGCCCGCATTGTATGGAAAGCGCCGCATAGGGCAACAACGCTTCTCCTTTGGGTTCGATTTGCGATTCGTGCCGCAGCACTGTGTTCAGAGTGCGGCCGATCCGCCGGCCAAAGGCAGTCTGGCTGAGGCCCAGACGCAAACGAAGTTCCTTGGGCGCGCGCTTTCGTGCTAGATCTTGGCTATCCACGTGATTAAGATATCGTGCCCTAATTCTCCAAATATGTCAAGTGCATCGCCACTGATTAATCATGCATCTTAACCGCTTAATTAGCGCTCACGATCTACGATAGTCACCCGGAACATTGGTTTGGCTCGCTCGGTCTCATCCTGCTGAAAAGCTTGCTCGCTCCTGGCCGGATCGTAGCCGCGCCACAGCCAGATCATTTCCTCGGGAAACTCGGCTGCCCCGTGTCCGGAGTTGTGCGTCCCGTGCGCTAAGCTGAACTGGAAGTCGTAGCCCCGCAGCTTCAATGCGTTGGCGAGCCTGACATTTGCCAGCGGCCAGCTTCCGTAGTTGGAATTCTCCTGATCGTTGGACCCGTCCTCTATCCACGCGCGAATATTGCGCTTCGGCTCCCGCAGCACTTTTTCCGGATAATCCTGCCCGCCGTCGGGGTTGCGCGGATCTTCTTTCCATTGGATCGCCGTGAAGCTGCCGATCCAAGTGATGACCCGGCTGAACAAATCGGGCATCTGCCAGGCGGCGTTGAAGGCGCAGATTCCGCCCGACGATGCGCCCGTGATGGCGCGGCTATAGGCGTCCCGGCGGATGTTGTATTTCGCGGCGACCTCCGGCAGGATTTCGTCCCGGAGAAAGCGGGCATAGCGGTCGCTCACCGTATCGTAGAGGGTGCTGCGCATCGAATCTTTAAGCGTGCGCTTCCACTTCTCCGAGTAGGCGCTGACAAACTGGAAGGTCGGCGTACCCGGCGATTCGGCGATGTCGCCGGGATTGATAAAGACGCAAATCAATACGGGAATCTTTTTCTGCGCGATCAGATTGTCGATGGCGTTGAGCGTGGGCCTGGAGCCGTCGCGTTGAATCTTGCTGGTATGGACCATTTTCTCCGACAATTGGCCGGAAGGCACGCCGGGTTGCAAGTAGGTGAGCGGCCCAAACGCTGGCAGATCCAAGCGCCCGCCGAAGCGCGCGCCATTCACCGTGTAGTGAAAAGCGTGCAGCCGTGAAAGCGGCGTGACGTGCGCCACCGCGTACCACAAATCCCCGCCGGATGCGGCGCTGTCATACGCTCGGCGGCATATGCCGAAGTGAAGAGAATTAGTGAGAGAAGCGCTGGTTTGGTCATGCCTGGTTTCGTTCGTATCTGACGAACTATAGCGCGGTCGATGGCGGTTTATTGGCGGGTGGCTGTTTTTTGCCGGGTTATTGAAGGCTCAAGGAGTGGGTTGGGAGGGAGATTGGGAAGTTTTAAGTAGAAGTTTCTGTTGGTGAGTCTCTCTGGCGGAATTAAAAGCGGATCAACCACTGCTCCTTGAACCTTGCATAATTGCTTCGCCTTTCTTAAAGCACGTGGCTCGCCAAAACGACATCCCGCTCATTTTCAAGATGCCGCACTTATCGAACTAGCAAGAATTACCAGATCGGCACGACCTGCATGCAATTCTGGTTCAGGTTAGAGCAAGGTGAAATCTAATGGTTGACGTTTGCGTTCGGCGCGTTCGGCGCCGCTGCTCCGTTTGGATCCAGCACGGGGATCGGACTCGGAGGCCTGGAAACCTGTCCTTTATACGCTTCGTCAATGTCGATCTTGTTGGCAGTCAGAATCTGGCCGGTGACGAAATCCAGATTGGCGCGCGCCTTGATGTAATTGCTCTCGGCCGTGACCTCGTTGCCTTGCGCCGTGGCCAGATCGCGCTGGATCTGGATCACGTTGTAGATGGTGGAAGCTCCCAGCGCGTACTTTTTCTGCTCGGCGTCAAGCGTTTGTTCTTCGAGGATACGGCTCTTGTTCGCCGCCTGATAGCGGACGCGTGCCTGTTGCAGGCTGATGGCCGCGTTCTGCACGTCCACGCGGATCTGGTTCACCTGTTTTTGCAATTGGAGTTCGGATTGCCTTAGGGTCATGGTGTCGCGAACATAGTCGGCTTCGGCGGCGCGATTGCGCAACGGGATACTGAGCTGCACGCCCACGCGATAGTCCGGGAAGTTCCGCCCGAAGACTTGGCTCAGCAAACTTCCGTAGCCGCCTACGAAAAATGGATCGGGCGACCGGAAGTTGCCGGGCAACGGAGTCTGGCTGCTGATTGGGCCGGCCTGGCCGTTATTGGTCATGGTCACGAAAGCGTTTACGGATGGCAGGAGGGCGCTCTTATCGCCGGTAATACTGATCTTGGAGTTTTCGATATTCAGACGGCTGGTGAATAGCTCGGGGCGGTCGGCGAACGCTCTGGAAACCATGTCCTGAATGGGTTCGATAGGCTCTTCGCCGGGGACGCGGATTTTATCCAATGGAATGATGCGTGCTGTCTGGATGGCTGGGCTGGCTACGCCGTTCCGGCTCAAGACATTCTTGATGATGGTTTCCTGCTGGAGCACATTCGTTTGCGCTACGGTGACGTCCTGCTCGCGCGTAGCAACCTCGGCTTCGGCTTGCACGATGGCGATCTGAGCAAGGGTTCCGATTTCCACCTGCTTTTTGTTGTCTTCGTAGAGCTTCTGCGAGGTGGTCATCGACTGCTGGGCTACTTTGACCTGCTCGTTGAAGCTAACCAAGTCCCAGTACAACTGAACGATGTTGGCGACCGTGGCCATGACCTGCTGCTTGAAGACGTAGTCCTGGACTTTCACCGAGTTTTTGGCCTGCCGGATTACGCGGGTGTTGACGGCGAATCCGAAGCCGGAAAGCAAGGGTTGAGTCACGGTGAGACTCAGGTTGCCGGTCGAGAGGGGGTTCAGATCGGGACGGCCGGAGTTCAGAAACGTGTTCGAATTATTGAAGCCCAAGGTTGCCGTTGCGCCGGTGGGAAAGCCTTCCTGGAGCGAAAAATTGGCGAGCTTGGTGGTGGTGACCAGCGACGTGGTTCCGTAGATGAATCCCGTGCTTTGCGGGGAGCTGGTGTGGCCCCAGGATATGATGCCGGTCAAAATGGGATCGTAATTCGGGATGGCCGTTCCAAGCTGGGACACCACGCCGTTCACGCCCGTTGTAGTGCTTGTGTTTATGTTGGCGCTTCCATTGCTGAAGGCATTGAGGGAGAGTCCACCGGATGCGCTGCTGGGACCCTGGGTAATGCTTTGGCTCACGCCGCGGAGGGCGCCGCCGGCTTGGGCGCGTTGCAGGTCGGTTTGGGCCTCGAGCGGTCCGTAGCGCTGTATGGCGATATCGAGATTGTTCTCGAGCGCGAGGGCGATGGCGTCCTGAAGGGAGAGATATAGGTTGCCGGCGCGAAGGAGGGCGTCGATGCGGCTCGTATTCGACAGATCAACCTGCGCGACGGCTGGGGGGTGATACTTGCGGGTGCCCGGAAAGCCGCCTGGTTCCTGAATTTGGGGTTCCTGGGCGCTCGAAATGGGCGCCAGCATAAGCATCGAGCACAGCAGCGCCACTAGGGATTCACAACGTCTCATAAGTTTCCTCGAAGAAGTCTTTCAAACGATTGATAACGAGAATAAAACCCAAAGTGTTCCTGGGATTTTTCATAGTAGCACGCGGGCCGATTTTCAATCGGCGGCAGGTTGCCAACCTGCCCTACATCCTATTTGGTCTTGTCTACGACAATCACCCCGGACTTCATTACCCAACGCACCTTATGGATTGCGATTTGAATGTCGTCCAGCGGGTTGCCTTCGACGGCCGCGATGTCCGCGAAATAGCCTGGGCGGATTGCTCCCAGGCTTTGCTCCATGCCCAGCAACTCGGCGCCGTTGATGGTGGCAGTCTTCAAGGCCTGTTCCGGATTCATTCCGGCCTTGACGAACCATTCCAGCTCGCGAGTGTTCTCGCCGAACATCGTGTAAACCGCGTCAGAACCCATGGCGAAACGGACTCCGGCACGAAAAGCTTTGCGCGCGGTTTCGAGATTGCGGCGGATGAAATCGTTGAGGTCGTCGACGGCCCGCGGCGGGTAACCGAGCTTGCGGTAGTTGTCGGCGTAGTAGCGATTGTGATCGATGGTCGGCACGTAGAACGTTCTGCGGCGCACCATTTCGGCGATCGTCGCGTCGTCCATATCGGTGGCGTGTTCGAGCGAATCGGTGCCCGCGCGTACGGCGTCGCGCGCGCCGTCCGGACCATAAGAGTGAATCGCGATGCGCTTGCCGAGCGCGTGCGCGGCATCCACTGCCGCCTTCATTTCTTCAAAGGTGAAAGTTTGGAAGCCGGTAACGTCGCGGCCCGATCCGGTTGAACCGTACATCTTGACGCAATCCGCGCCGGCCGCGATTTGCTGTCGAACTACGCGCAGTACGTCCGCAACGCCGTCGGCTGTGCCAGGCGATGGAGTGCGCCCGCGGCTGACGGTGAGCCCGTAACCGGAAACATACATGCGCGGGCCCAGCATCTGTCCGCTGTTGATCAGATCGCGCATGGCGATGTCGGCGTAGTCGGCCGCGCCCAGATTCCGCACGGTGGTGACGCCGGTCTCGAGCGTCTTGCGCGCGTTCTCTTGCGAAAGGAATACGACGGCGGCGGAGCGCGCGGACTGGTTCACGGAATTGTCCAGCAGATAGGTCAGATGCGTGTGCGCGTCTATCAAGCCGGGAATCGCGGTGTAGCGCGAGAGATCGGTTGCTTCGGGAGTGCAGGCGCCGATGCTTCGAATCCGGTCGGCTTCAGTGGAGATGCAGGCGTCCTTCCATAGCTTGGCGCCGTCCCAGATGGCGGCGAAATGGTATGAGCCGGCGAGGGCGGGGAGGGTGAGTAGCAGTGAGCTGAGAAAGTGGATGCGCATAGATCGGATTGTACTTTGTTCAATCTTTGTGGGGCAGGTTGGTAACCTGCCGCCGATTGTCAAATCGGCTGTTGCTTGGAACGCTTCACCGGACACGCGGATTAGCAATCCGCGGCAGGTTGCCAACCTGCCCCACATGGCCGATGCGAATTGCGGCAGAATAAGGCTATGAGCACGGCTCGCTACGTCCATTGGCAAGACGGTGAAATATGGCTCGGCTACTTCGAGGAATTCCCGGATTACCTGACCCAGGGCGAATCGCTGGGGGAACTTGAGAAAAACCTTCGCGATCTTTACGGGGACCTCACGAGCGGCGAAATTCCGGGCATCCGTAGGGTCGCCGAACTGTCAGTCGGATGAAGCGGACCGGCTTGGTCCGCAAGTAGGAAAAAGAGGGATGTCCCTCGTCCGCCACGGTGGAAATCATGATTGGTGCCGCAATCCCAAAACAGGCGTTTCCCAGCCTGTGCCGCGGCATCGGGAGATCAACGAGTTCCTGGCAAAACACATCCTGAAGAAACTTGGGAATTGAGCTGCCGAAAGGAACGAAGATGCAATCGCCCGGGTGCGATACGATTGCAATTGTGGATTATCAACAACTAGGCAATACCGGCGTTTTCGTTTCCCGCATCTGCCTTGGCGCCATGACGTTTGGCGGAAGCGGCTCCATCTACCAGGTAATCGGCGGACTTCCGCAGAGCGATGCCGACAAACTGGTCGGCGATTGCATTGACGCGGGCGTGAATTTCTTCGACACCGCCAACGTGTACGCGATCGGTGAGTCCGAGACTATGCTGGCCAAGGCGCTCGGCGCCCGGCGCAAGGATGCCGTGGTCGCGTCGAAGGTCTTCGGCAGGATGGGCCAGGGTCCAAATCAAGTGGGGCTTTCGCGGCTGCATATCATGCAAGCCGTCGAAGGGAGCCTCGCGAGGATGAATACCGACTACATCGACCTCTATCAGATTCATGGTTTCGACTCGCTGACGCCGCTGGAGGAAACACTCGGCGCGCTTACCGACCTGGTGCGGCAGGGCAAGGTCCGCTATATCGGCTGCTCGAATCTGGCGGCGTGGCAAATCATGAAATCGCTGGGCATCTCCGCGCTCGGCCATCTTGAAAAATTCGTGACGCTACAGGCGTATTACTCCCTGGCCGGCCGCGACCTGGAACGAGAGCTCGTGCCGATGCTGTTGGACCAAAAGATGGGGCTGCTGGTGTGGAGTCCGTTGGCGGGCGGATTTCTTTCGGGTAAGTTCACGCGCGATGGCGCATCCGACAACGAAGCCCGTCGCAGCAAGTTCAGCTTCCCGCCCGTGAATCTGGAAAAAGCCTACGGCATTATCGACGCGATGCAAGCCGTCGCCAAACGGCGCAACGCCACCGTCGCCCAAGTGGCGATCGGTTGGCTGCTGCACCAACCTTCGGTGACGAGCGTGATTATTGGAGCGAAAAACGCCGGGCAATTGAAGGACAATCTTGGATCGGTGGAACTGAAACTCGACGCCGAGGATCTGAAGCAACTGGACGAAGTCAGCCGCCTGACGCCGGAATATCCGGGCTGGATGCTGGCCGGCCAGGGGTCCGATAGGCGGCCGGGTCAGGTTCGCGATTGGTCGAGATTTACCGTAGCTAAAGCCCCGTAGCCCCTGTCCAGGCTTTTGGCCTAGTACTTGCAGGAGTAAGTGCCTATGCCGCACTTAGACGACAACCCCCGCTACCTTTGCTCGGAACTGGTCAGCGTGCTGTATGAGGACCGTCAGGGGAACGTCCACCAAACCACGGCCAATCTCGAAGACATTTCGGCGGGATCGGCGGAACTGTTGCTGTTCGACAACATCCTGCAGCCGGGCGCGGCCATTTCGTTCTGCTCCAAAGATCATGATTCGTATGGCGTAGTCCAATCCTGTGAACAAGATCCGGTTTTGGGATGGTTTGCCAGAATCCGGCTGGATAGGTCGTCGCGATGGAGCGGGCGCAAGTTCATTCCCGAGCATTTCCTGCCGCTGCGCAGCGCGCCAGAACCTGCCACCGCCCTTCCGAGCCGCCGGCCACAGGTTTCATCCGTTGGACGGACTTGTCCGCGGACAAGCTGAGGCTTTACAGATTGCTTCTCGCCAACTAAGCTGTTCACCTTAGCCGCAGCCTAAGTTACTGAGAAAATAAGCCCGGCAAAAAGGTGCAGGCGCCTGCCCTGCACGTTTGAAGAATCCGCTGCGTCAAAGCTCTCAATGAGAAGAAGCATTCTGGTAGTTACGCTGGGCGCCGCCGCCATCGCGCTCCTGATGGCGCAGCGCGAACGGCCGCCGCACTATGCCCCGTTGGAATTCAAATCATTACTCCCGCGCGAGATTTCGCCAGCGCAATATCAACAGGTAGACCAGCGTGAGCTGGAGTCCATCGCCGATCAGGGTTGGGAATTGGTGAGCGTGGTTCCCTACATATATAAGAACGAGGAGCGTGGATCGCCCTCTCTGGCGCCCCGGCCCATCGTGACGATGACCTATCCCGCTTATTTTTTCAAACGGCTGAAGGCAGTTCGCTAAAGGACGAAGTTCCATTCCCCTGCGTTTCAGGTCATAATTGAACTGGGAGGTTCACGGGATGAATCGACTTGCCGGCTTATGCCTTGTCAGTGGCCTGCTACTCGCGGGCGATGGCTACGGTGTCCGTCCGCGCGGCGACGCCAGCGATTATCCGGCGCACGAATCGGCCGGCGGAATCACCGTCGCGGGCGCAATCATACCTCCGGAGCAGTGCCGCAGAATGTTTTCCGCCGACCTCGACAAGGCCGGGTACGTCGTAGTGGAAGTGGCGATCTATCCCGAAAACCGCGGCGTGGAGCTTGCCGCCACCGATTTCATGCTGCGCATGGGTTCGGAATCCGATGCCACCCGGGCTGTCAACGGCCGCAGGGTCTCGGCCACGCTCTACAAGCAGGACAACCGCTCCCCGCGCATCAACCCTCCGTTCGACGTCGAGGCCACCTCTTCCATCGGCTACGAAAACGGCAGAGATCCTATTACCGGCCAACGGCGCAGCGGCGTCTACACCGGCGGCGGCGGCGGTGTGGGCACCGGCGGGCGGAACCCGAACTATCCGTCGGGGTCTCCATCCGCGGACCGCGACCGCGGCTTCACCGAACAGGAACTGCTCGACAAAGCGCTGCCCGAAGGGCCGACCAGGCGTCCGGTGGCGGGCTATCTCTATTTCCCGAAGCCTTCGAAAAAAACCAAGAACGCGTCTTTCGAGATGACCTACTACGGGGATACTGAAAAGATTCGCCTCGTGCTGCCGCCACCTCCGGGCAAGTAGAAACAGCGCCAAAAAATCACTGATTTTTCGGTTATAATAGAGGCAATAAAATCTACTAGGAAATAAATGTCGGCGAAAACACTTCTCTTGTTGTTCATGGCCTGCCTGCTTTTCGCATTCAACGCCTCTATTGGATCGACCCTCACGTCAAAAACGGGCCCGCTGAACGCGCGCGTGTGGAATTTCAACTTCATCAACAGCGGTCCCGATGCCGCGCTTGGCGCCCAGGTCGATAGCTTCACGTTGACGCAGACTTTCGGCGCCAGTTGTACTCCGGTTATCGCGACGACCTTTCCGATTATCGTTGGCGACTTAAGTCCCGGGTACTCCGCCCCCTACTCCGTCGGCATTGATTTCACCGGATGCGCGGCAACCGCGCGGTTCACCTTGGCCCAAACATTCGAAGCGAACAGTGGACAAACCACCGCCGCCGTTACAAAATTCAACCAGTTTCCATAAGATTTCTGCCACCACCACATTTCGGTAGTGGGGCCATAGTGAGGAGATGAGTTCTGGCAGGGTCCAAACGTGATCGGCAATTCCCGCTTCCAT
>DATDHK010000388.1:0-1667 GCA_036521635.1 Bryobacteraceae bacterium
TGAGAGTCTCATCAATGGTCAGGGAATACATCTCGCGGCCCAAGCCCTCGCCCGATTCCAGCGCCGTCTTCAGAAAATGACCGGCGATTTCCTTCGCCAGTGAATCGGTGATCAGCTTCCCGGTGCGGTTCTTGTATTCGACCCAGGCCGGGTGCGGTAGGGCGACCCAGACCGGCCGACCGTCGACCAGGAACTTGATGTCCACCGCATCGGCATGGCGCGTGGCAATGGCTACTATCAGGGCCTGGTAGAGGCAGTGTACTTGTTTCTTGGTCCAGCGGTCGGCGGCAGTGAAGTCAGTGAACATAAGAAACGCAAGTCACGAATATCCGGTAAATATGTACCTTGTAAATATATCGCCCGGCAGGATACGGAGCAACGGTTCGGGGACGCGGTCCTCACGGATTTATCCAGGATTCTTACTGCGAAAAAGGCCGCCAGCCTGACGCTGGCGGCCTGCAATTCCGTCCTCGCCCTAATCGCGCTCTGGCGGGCGCTTCCCCGAAATCGGAATCATATGCTCCTGGTCCAAGTATTCCATTGGCCCGTGATCGGAGTGCGCATTCGGCACCGGAACATCCCCCGCGGCAGTCATCAGCTCCAGTTCGGGTGTGGAGAGAGCCTGACCCGATGTCGTGGTATAGATCGCCTCGTGGAAAAGAGATCCCGTTTTCGCTTGCGCCGCGGCGAACACTGGAAACGCTTTGCCGCCCGCAAATCCCACGGAGATGTAATCCGCCACCATCCATCCAGAAAACGTATCCGGCAACCATTGCTCTACATTCATTGGACCCGCCAGCGTTTCGGCCGCAGTCCATGTCGAACCTGCCGTGGAAGATTGAATGAACCCTACAGACATCGAGCAGTTGTTCCCGCAGTTCGACACCGGGTAAAAGTAATAAACCAGCGCGATGTGGGCCGTGGTTCCCTTTGTGCCCGGTGCAATCGCCGCGCCAGTGATGAAGTGATCCACCGTGCTAGAGACCGCGTCGATCGGCACGCGCTTGACCGCCGACCACGTCGTACCGTTTGTGGACGTGGTGTACACGATGTCGTTTGACGAGCAGTTCGTGCGGAAGCGGCAATCCGGCCACATCACATACACTTTGCCACTCGCGTCCACTGCTGACGAGATCAGTCCTGCGCTCCGCAGGTTCCCCGCTTCCGCGTGACTGATATCACTGGCGACGTTCACCGCTTTCGTCCAGCTCTTCCCTCCGTTGATCGAACTGAATGCGATCACGGATCCATTGAACCCGAGGATGGGCACAACTACTTTTCCCTTAGGCTGCACCACCGGCACGCCGCCGATGCCGAAGTCCCGCCCACCCGTGCCCATCGCCGGCCCCCATGTTTGTCCGCCATCGGTCGACGTGCTCATTTGGATCTCGTCACCGTTTCCGGTGTTGTCCCACTCCGAATAGCAGTGGCCGTAATAAGGACTGGTGGCCGTATTGTCGCAGACAATCCAGTTCTTGTCGGCGGAACTCGACCCCGTGACAGGGATCGGATTGCCCCAATGGATCCCGTCGGTCGATCGGCTCACCGCCACCGAAGTGTTGTTGCCGATGGGCAAAGTTGAGATCAGCCAAACATTGTGCAAGGCGTCAAATGCTACCGACGCATCGCTGGCCGCCGAGTTCGTTCCGCCCTTGTAAATCGTAATT
>DATDHK010000389.1:0-4109 GCA_036521635.1 Bryobacteraceae bacterium
GGTTGGTGGAGCGATTCTACCGGCCGGTGTTCGTCTTGAGCGAAGAGGACGGCCTGGCGCAGGGATCCGGCCGCAGCATCGCGCCGTTTCATTTGTTGGACGCGCTCGAATCCATGCCGGACCTTTTCACGCGCTTCGGCGGTCATCGGCAGGCGGCGGGCCTCAGTATGGATGTGCAATCGGTTCCGGAATTCCGGCGGCGGCTCAACGCTTACGCCGCCGGCCGGCTGACCGCGGCAGACCTGCGGCCGCAACTGGCTGTGGATGCGCTGGTCGATTTGAAAGAGCTGACCACGGGGCCTGCGGTTGAAGAGCTTCTCTCCATGGCGCCGTTCGGCTTCGGGAATCCGCCACCGCTGTTGGCGATCCTGGACGCGGAGATCGCAGCCACGCCCATCGTCGTCAAGGAAAAACACCTGCGAGTGCATTTTCGGCAGAACGGACGAAACCTGCTATCTAAGGCATGGAACTTCGCCGATCGGGCCACGGAACTTGCGGCCGGGTCGCGCATGGATGTTGCTTTTTCGTTGGAAGAAGATTCGTATTCGGCGAGCCGGGGGTGGGGTGGATGGGCTGCGACGCTCAAAGATGTTCGTTCGCCAATCGGAAACTAACCTATGCACGTCCTGAGAGCTGTGTAAAATGGCCATTCGTCTGTTTCTTTAATCCTCGAATGTCTGGCCGGCGGGATGTCTCTCGAAGAGATCAATGACTCCTTCGATTCCGCATTTCCGACTGAGGCTTTACCTGAAGTTTTGAAGGTCGCATCTGAACTCGCCGACGCTTTCCATGTGGCTGCTTGATGCGAACATGGACGTGCACCTCATAGGACGCCCGATTGAGCCGGACAAGATCACAGGCGAGCACACTACGTTCGTAAGGCATCGCGGAATGCGTCGAGAAATTGGGTCACACTCGATTCATTTGACAGCGGGCCCATTAGACCGATCCGGAAAATCTTTCCCGCTAGCGGACCAAATCCGCCCGCGATTTCAATTCCATGCTTTTCTAACAGGTGCTTTCGTACCTTCGCATCCTCCACTCCGCCCGGAACACGCGGTGTATTTACATTCGGAATGCGATGCCCCTCGGCGACGTGCATCTCGAGACCCATCGCTTCCAATCCTCGCACCAGCAGCAGATGATTCCGCAAGTGACGGTCGAAGCGGTTCTGCAGTCCTTCTTCCTGGATCAAACGGAGGCTCTCGTGCAACGCGTAAAAAAGCGGCGTCGAAACGGTATGGTGATACTTACGGCCATCGTAGTATTCGGAGAGCAATTTTAGATCGAGATACCAATGCTGGACGGGAGCCTTGCGCGCCCGCAGCCGCTCCATCGCGCGCGGCGAAGCGGTGAAAGGCGAGAGGCCGGGAGGTCCGCTCAAACCCTTTTGCGAACAACTGTACGCGATGTCGATTCCGGCTTCATCCACGCCAACCCGCACCGCGCCCAACGATGTTACCGTGTCGGCGATCACCAGCGCATCCACTTCGCGCGCGGCATTGACGATCGCACGTATGTCCTGCAGAGCGCCCGTGGATGTTTCGGCGTGAACGAACGCCACCACATCCGGCTTTTCGCGGCGCACGAACCCGGCGGCTTCCTCATAACCGAACACTTGGCCCCAAGGTTTCTCGAGACGCGCCACGCGGGCGCCCTGACGCGCGCCCATCTCAGCCAGCCGGCCGCAAAAATATCCATTCGCGAAGACGGCAAATTTGGAACCGGGCTCTACAAAATTCGCGACCGCCGTTTCCATGCCGGACGAACCGGCGCCGGGGGTAAGCAGGGTGGTTTCGTTGCGCGTGCCGAAAACCGGCCGCAACAATTCACGAGTGCGGTCGGCCACTTCGAAGAAGTATGGATCGAGCGGCCCGACAATCGGTTTCCCGAGCGCTTCGGTCACGCGGGGCTCGACCATGGTCGGACCCGGTCCAAACAATAGCCGAGTAGGAGGATTGAGGACCGCCTCTGACATAGAGTTTCAGGTTAACAGTCGGCCTTGTTTCCCGTCTTCCCATGCGAGGTAACAAAATGCGAAACACTCTGCTAATCACAATCGGCTTCGCCGCGCTTGGAACGATGTTCATTGCTCACGCCGGACCGCCGCTCATTTGCCATCCATACAATATCGGCGGCGCGAAATCGCTTCCGTGGAATGGCGGGACGAATTGGGACAATCCCGACAAATCGTACAACATAAAGAATCTCGCCGCCGATACGGTGGCCATTCTGGACCAGACGCCCACGGTGCTGGTGCGCATGGAAACGATGCGCCGCGCGGTGCTGTACGGCTCACGGGATCACGACGCCGCCAGGGCGCTGCTGGCGCAATTAAAGAATCGCGAAGCCGCCTCGGAGGCGCGCAAAACGCCGGGGGCCGCCGCGATCTTCGATTATGGCTATTTTCTTTCCTCGCTCAAGCAGATTGAGTGGCTGTACAAAGAGGATTTGACCGGCGGAATCGACGGCTACCAGTTTGTCGCGAAGGCGCTGGCGATTGAACCCGATTCTTCGGAGATGCATTTCGCCGCCGCGATCATGGCTTCGTCGCCGCCGCGGCCGTCGGAGCGCGATGAGCATCTGCGAAAAGCTCGGGCCGCTAAGAATGATTCGCTGCTGGCGCAAAACCTTTCGAGCCATTTTCAGTAAGGGTCTCGGGCGCGTGGGGCAGTTGGTGAATTCCGGATTTATACGCCGATTGACAATCGGCGGCAGGTTGCCAACCTGCCCCACAAGCAATTAGGGGATTGAAAGGGTTTCTTCGAAGATCGACGCTGGAACGTCGATGCCACTTACACGCAGGCGCTCCATTACTTTGGGCGTCACACCCCCGCTGCGGAACTTGCCTTGTACTTTGCCTGAATCGCTCACGCCCGTCCGCTCAAAAACGAAAATATCCTGAACGTCGATGAGGTCGTCTTTCACGCCCAGCACTTCCGCGATGCTGATAATCTTTCGAGTGCCGTCCTGCAAGCGCGCCACCTGCACCACCATCTTGATGGCGCTGGCAAGCTGCTGTAGAATTACGCGCGATGGAATATCCAGATCGGCCATCAGGACCATCGCCTCCAGACGCGAAAACGCATCGCGCGGGCTGTTGGCGTGGACCGTGCTCATGGAGCCTTCCACACCGGTGTTCATGGCCTGCAACATATCCAGCGCTTCCGCTCCGCGGCACTCACCCACGATGATGCGGTCCGGCCGCATGCGCAACGCGGTACGCACCAGTTGCCGCTGATTGATGCCGCCTTCCTTGTTCAGATTCGGCGGACGCGTCTCGAATTTCACGACGTGACGCTGTTGAAGCTGCAATTCCGCCGTGTCCTCGATGGTGACGATGCGCTCCTCTTCGGGAATGAAGCGAGATAGCGCGTTCAGCGTAGTGGTCTTACCGGATCCCGTTCCTCCGGAGATCAGGATCGTCACCTTGGCTTGCACACACGCCGCCAAAAACTTCAGCATGCCGGGCATGATGGTGCGGTTTTCGATCAT
Source organism: Bryobacteraceae bacterium (assembly GCA_036521635.1). GTDB lineage: Bacteria > Acidobacteriota > Terriglobia > Bryobacterales > Bryobacteraceae > Palsa-89. The sequence goes on from DATDHK010000389.1 coordinate 3,496, forward strand.
CTCGTCGGAGGTGATGACGTGCCGGCCGAACCGGCGAATACTCAACGAAGGACCATCCAGCGTCAGCGGCGAGACGATGGCGTTCACGCGCGAGCCGTCGGGCAAACGCGCGTCCACAATCGGTTGCGCTTCATCGATGCGCCGTCCCACCTGTGAAACGATTTTCTCGATGATGTGCAGCAGATGCGCGTTATCCTTGAAGCGCACTTGCGTCAGCGCCAGCCGGCCGTTGCGCTCGATATAGACTTTGTTGTAACCGTTGACCAGAATATCGGAGATGGACGGCTCCTTGAGCAGCGGCTCCAGCGGGCCGAGGCCCAGGACTTCGTCCAGCACTTCTTCGATGATTTTGTTTTGCTCGGCGGTGGTCATGGGCACGCGCTCGTCTTCGAGCAGGCTTTCCACGACGCGGCCGATCTCGGCGCGGATGCGGTCCTTGGGAAGGGAGGAGACGCGCTCCAGGTTCAGGACACCGATTAGTTTTCGATGGATCTCGGACTTCAGCTCAAAGTAACGGTCGGCCGTGCGAGTGATCGCCGTTGCGTTGGCATTCGAACGCGGGGGTGGAGTGCGAAAGCTTCCCACACCGTTCATTATTGCAGAGCTTTTTTGTG
>DATDHK010000390.1:0-12422 GCA_036521635.1 Bryobacteraceae bacterium
AGTCCCTGCAGTGTATCGGCTGCGCGGTTGGCGGTCGACTTCTTCACATTGCCCGAGCGCAGACTCGCGTCGGCGTATTCCCGCGACCGGTCCACTCGTTTCGCAAGATCGTTCAACGCTTCCGCCGCTTTGGGCGAGTCAATGGGATCCATGCGCCGCCGCGCCTCTTCGAGATTGAGAATTGCGGGCGCGAACGGCAGGAACGGCGCTTCCTCTTCCCTGAATTTATTCTGCAGTTCCAGTTGACGCATTTCATGCTGCAAATGATTGCGCAGCAGCAGGTAATCGATGCGCCCTTCGGGACTCAAGGATTCGAAATTCAAGTCCGCCAGCCGCCCCAGCCATTCCCCGTAGAACTCTGTCATGCGAGCCGGCCGCTTGGCCGAACTCTCCAGTGGATACGTGCGCGCAAGAGTTCCCCGATCGGCGGTATAGCGTTCGATTACCGCCCGCAATTCGCTTTGCGATGAGTCGGGATCGGTCTTTTGGACCGGCGGAGCAGCCTGCGCGAAACAGGCCGCAAGTGCAAACGATAGCGCGATTCGATAGATCAATGTAGTGGCCCCCAGGAGCTGAACACCACCGATTGTAATAAATGTGGGGCAGGTTGGTAACCTGCCGCCGATTGAAAATCGGCTTGTGCCTTTGTAATTATTTGATCACTCCGCGCTCACCCGCACAATCAGCTTCCCATGGTTCGATCCATCAAACAGCCTCTTCAACGCCCCTGGCGCGTTCTCCAACCCGTCCACCACATCCACGCGATATTTCAGCTTGCCCTGCATCAGCCATCCGATCATTTCGGTGAACGCCTCTTCAGCACGATTCGAATAATCCGTACACAGAAACCCCTCCATGCGCGCCCGCTTCGAGATCAGGTTTGCAAGATTCCTCGGACCAGGCGCCGGCTGGTCCGCATTGTATTGCGAAATCATTCCGCAAACGGAAATCCGCGCACGCAGGTTGATGAGATTCAAGACCGCTTCCAAAATGTCGCCGCCCACATTGTCGAAATAGACGTCGATTCCCCGCGGACAATGCTGCTGCAAACTCTCCGCTACGTTCTCAGTCTTGTAATTGATCGCCGCATCGAATCCAAGCTCCTTGATCCAGACGCACTTTTCATCGCTGCCGGTGAGTCCAACAACCCGGCAGCCCTTGATCTTGCCGATCTGTCCCACCAGCGACCCCACCGCGCCCGCCGCCGTGGAAACCACCAGCGTCTCGCCGGCCTTTGGTTGACAGATATCCAGCAACCCGAAATAGGCCGTCAGCCCGATGTGTCCCAGCAATCCGAAGAATGCGGTCATGGGAATCGGCAACCCCTTGGGAAGCTTGTTGAGCGCGCCTCCCGGCGACACCGAATATTGCTGCCACCCCAGCAATCCCTGCACCAGATCGCCGGCGGCGAATCCCGAATGCCGCGATTCTTCCACCACGCCGATCGCCACACCGCGCATCACATCGCCGATCGCCAACGCCGGCAAATACGATTCCGCCTGGTTCATCCAAACGCGATTCGTTGGATCCAGCGATAGATAAACCGACCGCACCAAAACCTCACCCTCGCCCGGCGAAGGCGCGGGCGTTTCCCGCCACCGGAAATCGGATTCCTTCACCACCCCTTCCGGGCGAGCCGCGATCAACCACTGTCGATTCGTCTGCATGCGGAGAGTATACTGTGCCTTGGTCATGCAATCCAAATCAAGATTCTGAGTCTTTTAGGTCTGGATTAATTACCGAAAACCCCTCTCGTCGTGCGACTTCGCAAAGTATCCTGTCGGCCGCGACGAAGTGATCGACCAGCTTCTGATTCCGCAATTCCAGCGCCACTGCCAGTTGAAGCGCGTCAAGGGCACGGAGACGCAGCTCGAACGCGTAGCGCTCCACCAGCAACTCAGCCGCGGCAAATTCCGATTCCATTATCGAGAAAATTTCCAGACTCCCGGTCGCAACATCTCTGCGAAATTGGCCCAGAAACAAGTTTGCATCTTTCCGGTCGATAGATTGCGTTCGCACTTTGATCGCAAATGCTGAGATTAGTTCGGCGGTAGCTAGGCGCGAGACTCGAACCCGGTTGTTTGTATCGTCTATGATTTGATCGACGACCTGTGTGCCAGCTTCCACGTGGTAGCGCTTTACAAGAGCGCTAGAATCGAAGAAATGCCCAGCCAAGGATCAACGTTCCCCGCGCTCGGCGATAATTTCATCTGCCATCGACCCCGGAATCTTAGCGAGCCGCCTCCGGACTTCCTCCAGACCTGGAGCCGTTTCGTCTAGTAGTTCGCTTTTGACTTTTTCGATGTACTCGATCGCCAAAGTGGATCGGCTGTGATTGGGCGCGGCTTTCACCACACTCACTACGACGTGTTCATGCTCCCTCAAATCCAACGGCTGTAGCGGCCGCAACATACCATTCTCATACACGGCGTCAACTTGGAGAGGCATGCCACCATTGTAAGCCGAACTCAAACGCCCTAGACCTGGAGCTCAGTCGGTTTCTTCAAGTCTGCCGGCGCAATCTGTAGAGTACTTCCCCAGGTCGGTTTCCCGGATGCACCGACAGGAGGGCCGGTAAATTTGTGGGCGGCTGGCCAAGAAGGGTCAGCCTTGTCGTGGACAGTCCATCCTAATCCGACTTCCTTGACTCTAGGGCGAGTAACTGGTCCCCCACATGATATTGGAGATAGGCAGTAAAGATTGCAAAGACCTCGCTGTCGATTGGTCTGCATGCGGAGAGTATACTGTGCCTTGGTCATGCAATCCAAATCTCGAACTGCGATCGCGCTGCTAGCCCTGGTGCTTGCCGCCTCCTGTCAGAAGCGCACTAAAAAACTCATCGGCGTCGTGCCGAAGGCAACCTCGCATCTGTTCTTCATGTCCGTCCACGCCGGAGTGCGCGATGCCGGGCGCGACTTGGGCGTCGAGGTTCTGTGGAACGGCCCGCGCGAAGAAACCGAATACTCGCGGCAGATCGAAATTGTGGACTCAATGGTTGCGCGCCACGTGGACGCGCTAGCTATTTCCGCCACGGACCACACCGCCCTGGTCGCCCCCGTAAAGCGCGCCATGGATGCCGGAATTCCAGTGACCATTTTCGATTCCGGCCTGGACGTCACCGGCTTCGTGACTTTCGTCGCGACCGATAACTACGGAGCCGGCGTCACCGCGGCGCGCAAGCTGGCCGAGCTGGTCCACGGGCAAGGAAAAGTGGCGGAGCTGATGCATAAGCCCGGCGGAATGTCCACCGGAGATCGCGAGCGCGGCTTTGACGACACCATGGCGAAAGAGTTCCCCAATATTCAAGTGGTGGACCGCCGTTATGGCATGGCCGATCGCGCAAAATCCCGCGACGTCGCCGAAAATATTCTGACCGCGCACCCCGATCTGGAAGGCATCTTCGCCTCCGCCGAAGCCAATTCCCTTGGCGCCATGCAGGCCATCAAGGCCCGCAATCTGTCCGGAAAACTCAAGCTTGTTACTTTCGATTTCAGCGACGAGCACGTAGCCGCGCTCAAAGACGGAACCATCAACGTGATGTTGGTCCAGGATCCGTATCGCATCGGATATGAGGCCGTGCGCAGCCTGGTGATGAAGTTGAACGGCCAGACTCCGCCCCAGCAAATGGATCTCAAAGCCCGCGTAATCGTCAAAGAGGATCTCGACAAACCCGACGTGCAGGCGCTGCTGTTTCCCAAGTGGAAGAAGGAAGAATAGTCTATTCCGCTTTGGGCGCCCAAACATCCACGCCCGCTGGAAACTCAAATGTCGGCGGCATCACCCCGACGATGGTGAAATTCCGCCCGTTCAATTGGACCGTACTGCCGATACAACTGGGATTCTTGAATCGCTGCTTCCAGAACCGATTGCAAAGTAAAACGACTTGCCTTCGTCCCGATTGGTACTCTTCGGGCAGGAACAGGCGGCCGAGCAACGGCCGGGTTTTCGCCGCCTGAAAAAAGGCCGGCGTGACCTCAGCGCCGCGAATCGTCTGAGAAATCCCGTCCGCGCTGAACGCGAAGTTGTCCACGCGATAACTGGTCGCAGATGGATTGTCATCGGCCCGGCCACAGCTTGCCATCGATAGACACAGAACCGCGCCAAGCCAAGACATCCCTTCTAGTCGCATGGCCTCCTCCTAATCCACAAACTCAACCCGATACTCTTCAATCACCGGATTTGCCAGCACATCCCGCGCAATCTGATCGATCTCCACGTTCGCCCTCTCACGGTCGGTCCCAGGTTCAAGGGTGATTTCAAAGTACTTGCCCTGGCGCACGGCGGCAATCGAAGTATGCCCCAAACCCGCCAGCGCCGACCGGATCGTCGCCCCCTGCGGATCGAGGACGGTCGGTTTCATGGAGACGTAGACGCAAGCTTTCATGAAGTCCCATTGTAATCGACGCCGCTGAAACATTCGCGCCGGTGCGGAGTCTAGTGCATAGAAAAGTATTTTGTCTGCTTTTCATCGGAGGAGCGCGCCCGTTTGCTGTCCCGGCGGCAGTAGCGGGCGCGAGGAAATCGGGGCAGTCATGACTCGCGCACAAATCACCTACCTCCTGGCGGCGGGCATCCTCGCCTTTCCGCCACAACCTTTGGACAATTTGCGAATAGAAGCGTTCGAGCTGGCGTCGCAAGAAACCACGGGGCTCACCGGACCGCCCAACGTAGCGGCGTGGGACACCCTGAATAAGGGCGTAAATGACGGCGATGCGGAACATCGCAAGAAAGCCATCGCCGCCGCCGGCACAATCGGCCCCGAAAAACAGGCCGTTGAATTGGTGGCGCGCGGCTTGAAAGACAAAGATGTTTTGGTTCGCCAGACAGCGGCGGCCACGCTAGGCGAAATGAAGTCGCCGGATGCCGTTCCTTACCTCAAGGCGGCGCTCGACGACAGTCCGGAAGTGAGCTTTACGGCGGCGAAATCGCTCTGGCAACTTGGCGACGCGGACACCCGCGAGTTCTTCCAGGAAGTGTTGGAAGGCGAGCGCAAGGATACTCCCACCAAGATGCAAAGCGCCGGGCGAATGGCCAAGAAGAAACTGCGCCCGGGCTCGCTCGCGCTCATGGGAATCAAGGAAGCCACGGGAGCGATGTTCGGCCCGGCGTCGTTCGGCATCACCGCCGTGCAGGAGGCGATCAGGGAAGGTAAGAAAGATTCCGGCGCCCCCGGCCGCGCGGTGGCCGCGGAAATTCTCGGCAAGGATTCCGATCCCTACGCGCTCACTTTGCTGGAGTGGTCCCTCACCGACGATAGCTGGGCGGTGCGCGTGGCCGTGTCGAGAGCCCTCGGAGAACGCGGCAACATCGGCAGCATTCCCAAGCTGATGCCGCTGCTGTCGGACGAACACCACGCCGTGCGATACATGGCCGCCGCCTCAATAGTACGGCTGAACCGAAAGGTCGCTGGCGCTCCCGTGATCGGTGATCGGTGACTGGTCATTATCGATCGCCAACCACCGTCCACGGGAGCGCCAGCGACCCCACTGGACACACGACGCACCACTGTCCTAACCTACAGATTACGGGAACGGAGGGGAACCATCGTCCAAGTCTGTGTGCTCGCCAGCAGCAGTTCGGGAAACTCAATGTTTATCCGGACCGAGCGGACGCGCATCCTCATTGACGCCGGCCTCAGCAAACGCGATATCCTGGCGCGACTGGCCGCCATCGGCGAGCAAGCCGAGCAACTCGACGCGATCCTCATCACGCACGAGCATTCCGATCACGTCAGCGGACTGGTCACTCTTGCGAAACAGCTCAACGTTCCGATCTACATCACGCGCCTGACCGCGCCCGCAATTCCCTGGGGCGAGTACACTCCCAAGCTCGATTGTTTTCAAGCCGGGACGACGTTCACGGTCGGGGACATCGATGTCGACAGCTTCACCATTCCTCACGACGCCATCGATCCGGTTGGCTTCTGCTTCCGTGCGCAAGGCGTCAAGATCGGTATAGTCACCGACCTCGGCTACATGCCGGACTCCATAAAATTCCACTTGCGCGGCGCGGATCTGCTGGTGCTCGAATCCAATCACGATCTGGAGATGCTCAAAGTGGGCCCATATCCTTGGTCGGTGAAGCAGCGCGTGATGGGCCGCAAGGGCCACCTGTCGAACGACATCGTCTCCGATTTCATACGCCGCGATCTGGACACTACCATCAGCACGTTAGTGCTCGGCCACATCAGCGAGCACAACAATCATCCGCAACTGGTCCGCGTGATGGGACACCGGGCATTGGATCGCGCCGGCCGTTCTCTCTTTACCCGCTTGGTTGTGGCCGAACCGAAGCAGCAGACCGAGGTCTTCACTTACTGAATGATAGACCGATACACACGACCCGAAATGGGCCGGATCTGGGGCGAGGAGAACAAGTACCGCGCTTGGCTTGAAGTCGAGTTGGCCACTGCCGAAGCCCTGGCCGACACCGGTGAGGTTCCTAGCGAGGCTGCCGGACTCTTGAGGCAGCATGCCGGATTTGACGTTTCGCGGATTCAGGAGATCGAGCGGGAGGTCAAGCACGACGTTATCGCATTTACTACTGCTGTAGCTGAGCAGATGGCTGCGGCGGGCCATTCGGAAGCTTCACGATGGTTCCACTACGGGCTAACTTCTAATGATGTAGTAGATTCTGCGCAGGCGCTTCTAATAAAGGCGGCCTCCGAACTTATCATCATCGGAATAAAACACTTAGCTGGATCGCTCAAGACTCGCGCCTATGAGTTCAAGGACACAGTTCAGATCGGACGAACCCACGGGATTCATGCCGAGCCGATCACTTTTGGGTTGAAGTTAGCCCTCTGGTACGATGAGCTTAGTCGCAACCTCGAACGCTTCAGCCGGGCTTCGGAAGAAATACGGGTGGGCAAAATCTCGGGCGCCGTCGGGACTTTTGGTCATATTGTCCCGGATGCCGAGGAGCGAATCTGCCGGCGTCTGGGTCTGCGGCCGGCCTCTATCGCTTCGCAGGTCATTTCCCGCGATCTGCACGCCAACTATGTCGCCACTCTAGCCCTGATCGCCGCCACCCTTGAAAAGATCTCTTTAGAGATTCGCCATTTACAGCGCACCGAGGTTCGGGAGGCTGAAGAGCCCTTCGCCGCCGGCCAAAAAGGCTCCTCCGCCATGCCGCACAAGCGGAACCCGGTGACTTGTGAGCAGATCGGAGGCCTCGCACGAGTGGTTCGCGCCAATGCCCAGGCCACTTTTGAGAACATTGCCCTGTGGCACGAGCGCGATATCTCCCACTCGTCCGTCGAACGGATCATCCTGCCCGATTCCACGATTCTGGTTGACTATATGCTGGCCAAGACCCACTGGCTCATCGCCGGCCTGCGGGTTCATCCCGATAGAATGAAGAAAAACCTGGACTTAACCAAAGGCCTCGTATTCTCCGGCCAACTGCTGCTGGATCTGGCCGCCGCCGGGATGCTTCGGGAACAAGCATATCGAATTGTACAAAACAAAGCCATGCAAGCCTGGGATCAGGACGGCGACTTCCGGGCCGCCATCGAGTCCGACCCCGAGATCACCCAGCGGCTCTCTAAGGAACAATTGGCGGAAAGTTTCTCTATTTCCAGGCAGTTAGCGAACGTCGACCGCATCTTCGACCGGGTTTTCCAGAGGTCCTAGTCCTATACTACGACGGTAGTGATAGGGTACGTCTAAATCTCCCCTTCCATTTCTAAACTAATCGTTTACACTAGAGTTAGGAAGCGAGTGCAATCGATTGTTGAAAAGCATCAGTTCAGATCGGTGTTTGGAGTTCGAATTAGCCAGGGTTCTCCTGGTTGATGACGATCCAACCTCGCGCTTGACGTTACAAACCGTACTGAGAGCCGGCGGGTACCATGTTGATTCGGCAGCTTCGGCCGCCGAAGCCGTCGGCAAACTAGACGAACAGGAATACCAACTGGTACTGAGCGACCTGCAGATGGAGTCGCCCGAGGCAGGATTGAAAGTCCTGGCCCACGCCAAAATGATGGACTACAAGCCGGCCACGGCCATTGTAACCACCTATCAGAATCAGAATTCCAAGCCTACCATGCAGCAATCATTGCGAATGCTGATTACGCCGGAAGACATTCCGGGGCTGCTGGCTAAGGTAGCCAATCTGATTAGCGAGCGCGCTGCGCGGCGGCTTGAGCGCGAATTGCGTCACGCGACGTAAGCGGCTAGTCGATAAACGGCCTCCTCAAACTCATCCAGTCCGCCGGCGAAGAAATGATCGCGGGCCTCTACCCATACTAGTTGCTTCGGCTGTTCCAGCGTTTCAAAATAGGCCTCCATCGCAACTCTTGGACCGTATTCGTCATTGGTGCTCTGGATAAAAATGCGCGGCACGTTGCAGCGGCCCAGTTCTCTGCTTGGCTCCTGGGCGGCCGGAAACCCGGCCGCGATCAGCCGCGATGCGCCCACCGGCTCGCAACCCATTTTCAAAATGATGCGCGATCCGAACGAAAAACCGGCCAGCGAAAACGGCAGATTGGGATAGCGCGACCGCAGGACTTCGAGAGCGGCCCGCGTGTCGTCGATCTCACCCGCGCCGCCATCGTATTTCCCTTCGCTCAAATTCACGCCGCGATAGTTGAACCGCAGCACCACGCATCCCGCCCGCCGCATCCCGCGCGCTATGCGATACACCACCTTGTTATGCATTGTGCCGCCGTACTTAGGATGCGGATGGCAAACCAGCACGGCCTCCCGCGGCGCTTGATCTTCGGGTTCCTCAAGCAACGCTTCCAGTCTGCCGGCGGGACCGGCGACAAACAGCGACTCGATTCTCCGGGACATTTGCTAGTTGGTGCGATAGTTGGTGAACTGCATGTCGATACCGAAGTCCAGGCCGCGCAGCATGGCGATTACGTCCTGGAGCGAATCGCGGTCGCGGCCCGACACGCGCACGAAGTCGCCTTGAATCGAGGCTTGCACTTTCTTCTTGCTGTCCTTGATTGCTTTCACGATCTCGCGCGCCTTCTCGATCGGCACGCCCTGCTGCAAAGTAATTTCCTGGCGCACCGTGGAGCCAGCCGACGGAATGATCGGCCCGAAGGTTAAGCCTTTCAGCGGCACTTTGCGTTTCACCAACTTTTGCTCAAACACGTCGTTGACGGCCTTCAGTTTGAATTCATCCTGGCTCGCGATGACGATCTTGTGGTCCTTTTCATTGAGCTGGATATCGGAGTGGCTGTTCTTCAGGTCGTAGCGTTGGACGATCTCCTTCATGGCTTGCTGAATGGCGTTGTTTACTTCGGCCAGATCGATTTTGGACACGATGTCGAAGGTGTTATCAGGCATGAGTTATTGTCCCAATGCTATCAAGACCCGCTCGGTTATTTCATGGACCAGGGCAGGCAAGGCCGCGTCCAGGGCCAAGGTGACGGCGGCCCGGACACGTTCCGGATCGATTTCCAGTGGCGTGGCTGTCGAGTTGCGCGCCAGTTGCGCCTCTTTCACCAGCGGGTGAATCGTCTCCATTACCTTGGATGCCTCGAACGGTTTCTTCAGAATCGCATCGCAGCCGGCGCGCTTGGCTTCTTCCTCGTCGAACGGCTCCAGTAAGCCAGCGGTCAGCACCACGCGCACATGCCGCAGGCGTGCATCGCCCTTCACGTGCCGGCAGATTTCGATTCCGGATTTTCCCGGCAGAAAGACGTCGGCCAGAATCAGATCGGGGTCCACATCGGCCAGACGCAGGAGTGAAGTTTCGCCGTCGGTCAGGCTGACTACTTCAAAACCCTCTTCCCGCAAAATCCGCTCGCCCATCCGCTGGGCGTGCGGACTGTCGTCAGCCAGCAGGATGCGGCTCATCAGGGCTTGTCGGTCGTGGTTGGGGGAGTGGCGGCGGGCGCTGTCGCGGGCGGTTTCTGTTTCTTGTCCTTCTTCTTTTTCTTTTGCGCCTTTGTGTCGGCGGCGGGCTGTGCCGGCTGTGCCTGAGCGTCAGCAGGCGCGGCGGCGGCGCCATCGGTAGGCGCCGGTGGATTGGCTCGCGCGTCCGGGTTCTTATCGAGCGCGGTGGGATCGGTTATCACACTGTTGGTGACGTCGTTCACTCCGGCGCCGCCGGCCGCAACTTGTGGAACGCTCACCGGGACATCCGGCCGGCGCGTGGTCATGGCCGGCGTGCCGGAACGGGCTGCGTTGCTCACATTCGGTCCACGGCGAAGGAAGCTCGTGTATTTGGGAAGGAGTCCCTGCTTCTGCCGGTTCTCGGTTTCCCACTTCATGCGATCCACAGCTACCGGGTCAGCCTGAGGAACAGCCATTTCCATTTCAGTCAGTTTTTTCTTCGCGGCGTCGGCGTAGCCGCTCAGCGGGTAATCCTTCACGATGCGGGCATAGGCTTCGCCGGATTGTTTGCGGAAACGCGGGCCCAACCGGCCATAGGAATCGCCCAGCTCCCAAAGCGCCGCGTCCGCTTTGCTGTAAAGAGGATACTGATCCACCAGGTGGGTCAGCCGGTTGGCCGCCGCGGGGTTGTCGCCGCGTTTGAAGTAAAACGAACCCACTTTGTACTCGGCGTCGCCCAAGGCCTCCTGAATGTTGCGCAGAAGTTGCTGGGCTTCCGGAACGAACTTGCTGTTCGGAAACTGAACGATCAACTGCCGGCATTCGTCGTCGGCGCGCAACGCCTGGCTGGGGTCGCGATCCGATTTCTCCATCTGCTTGTAGTGAATCAAGCAGATTTTCTCCTGCGACTCGGCCGCTTCTTCCATGGTGGGATAAAACAGAATGAAGTCCTTGTATTCGGCTTCGGCCTGCGCCAGCCCGGCCGTGCCGCCTTCGCGATACCAGCTATCGGCCACGGCCAGCTTCGCCTTGGCCAGGTATTCGCTTTGATCGTAGGTATTGATCAGCGTGTTCAGAGTAATGCGGGCGATCTCGAACCGGCTGTGTTCGATGTCCGCGACCGCCTTGTCGTAGAGGACCTTGTCGGGCTGCTTGGTATCCTTCGTAATCGGGTTCTCGTACTTCTTGCGCTTGAAGCCGCAAGAGGTCAGCAGACCCGCCATGAGTAGCACCACCAAAATGTATCGAGGCATAATTTATTAACCTACAAGCTTAAACTAAACTTTGACCAGCGTGGCTTCCCGGGCCGTCCGCTGCATTTGCGTAAAGGCCGCTCCGGCGTCGGGAGTGTGAAAAACGGACGACCCTGCTACCAGCCAGTCACACCCGGCGCGAACGATTTCGGCCACGTTATCCGGCACCACGCCACCATCGATTTCGATGGCGAAATCCAGGCCCAACTCCTTGCGTTTCCACGCCAGCGCCCTGATTTTCTTGAGCGCGTTGGGAATGAAAGACTGCCCCCCATACCCCGGATTCACGCTCATTATAAGCACGTGATCCACCAGATCCAGGACTTCGGTTAATGTCGAGATCGGCGTCGACGGATTCAGAACCACGCCCGCCAGCGCGCCCTCGTCGCGGATCATACGCAAGGTCCGATCCAGATGCGGGCAAACTTCCTGATGGACCAGGACGTGGTCGGCGCCGGCGCGGATAAATTCGTGCGCGTAGCGGTCCGGGTCGCTGATCATCAGGTGAACGTCGAGCTTCAGCCGGGTGATTTTGCGGATCGATTCGATCACCGGAAAACCGAGGCTGATGTTGGGCACGAAATGGCCGTCCATCACGTCGACGTGCAGCATGGAGGCGCCGGCTTGTTCGACCTTGGAAATTTCCTCGCCCAAACGGGCAAAATCCGCCGCGAGGATGGATGGAAGGATCTCGGGCATTTGCGGGTTAGTTTGATTTTAACACAGCGGGGAAAACTGATTGCGCCAAGGAGGCCAGTTTCGACCGCTGGCTGGAATGCCGCATCCAAAACCTGCACGACAGTGTGCGCTCCGCCGGCCAGAATCAGCTTAAGGAGAACCTGAAGCAGGTCGCCACGGAAAAACAGGCATCGCAGCCGAGCGCCGCATCGTCGTCGACGTCGCTGCTCGACCAAAGCTCCGCGACGGATCTGATTAGCAGCGCCGTGCAGTTGGCCGGGTTTGGAAACGGACCGAACACTGGTGCTTCGACCGGCGATTTTAGCGCAACGGCGTCGGCGTATGCGCTCTACGTAACAATGTCCGGCCTGAAACAGTTGGACCCGGCAGTATACGACAAAGGTATCAACTACCGGCGGCTATCGTTCACTTTTGGGACGGAAACCCCGACTGACGAGCTGAGCAAAAATAATGGCAGGAATCGCATCATCGGAGGAAAATTCCTCCTTTTGAACAAGCGCGACGTCAGCACTGCGGATAATAAGCGTCTGCTCGACGACCTGCCTTTCGGAAACGTTGGGGGCGACCGGGCGCGGCTCACGATCCGCGTGAGAACGTTCATTGCGGAATTGTTTCCCAAAATCCCAAATCCGTTCGACGCCGCTACTTGGCAGAGCACCGTGCGGCAGCTCAACGACAC
>DATDHK010000391.1:0-9817 GCA_036521635.1 Bryobacteraceae bacterium
CGTAGCTGATGCTGGTGGCGAAGCTGTCCATCAAGCCGCTGATGGTCGAGCCTTCCTTCGCCATCGAAATGAATACTTCGCCGGGCATGCCGTCCTCATACAGGCCCACCGTGATGTAGCCTTCGTGGCCGCCGATGGAAAATTTGTGGGTGACGGATTGCCGCTCGTCGGGCAACTTGCGCCGCACTGGACGGTAGACAATTCTTTCGATGGGAGCGGCCACAGCCGACGGCCCCACCACCGATTTCTTCTCGCCCTTGCCGGTGCCGGAACTCAGCGGCTGCGCTTTTTTCGATCCATCGCGATAGATGGCGACGGCCTTCAGCCCCAGCCGCCAGCTCTCCAGGTACGCGTCCACGATGTCTTCGACCGAGCATTCCTCGGGCATATTGATGGTCTTCGAAATCGCTCCGGAAATGAATGGCTGCACGGCCGCCATCATCCGCACGTGGCCCATGTAGTGAATGGATCGTTTGCCATTTTGCGGACGGAAGCTGCAATCGAAAACCGGCAGGTGCTCTTCTTTGAGAGCGGGCGCGTCTTCGATGGTGCCGGTGGCGTCGATATGGCTGACAATCACCTCCACCTCTTCGGGACTGTAGCCCAGCTTGATCAGCGCCTGGGGCACGGTGTTGTTGACGATCTTGATGATGCCGCCGCCCACCAGCTTTTTGTATTTCACCAGCGCCAGGTCCGGCTCGATGCCCGTGGTGTCGCAATCCATCATGAACCCGATGGTTCCGGTGGGCGCGAGCACGGTGGTTTGCGCGTTGCGGAAGCCAACGCGCTCGCCCAGAGCATAGGCTTCGTTCCAGCATTCCACCGCGGCCCGGTACACATCGTCGGGAACACGCTTGCTGTCGATGCCGCTCACCGCCTTGCCATGCATGAGGATGACATCCAGGAACGAATCTTCGTTCACTTCATAGCCAGGGCAAGGGCCCACGGCTTCGGCAATGCGAGCGCTGGTCAAATACGCCTGTCCGCACATTACCGAGGTAATGGCGCCGGCCCAGTCGCGGCCTTGCGGACTGTCGTAGGGAATGCCCATGGACATCAGCAGCGCGCCCAGGTTGGCGTAACCGAGCCCGAGCGGACGGAAGTCGTGCGAATTGCGCGCGATTTTTTCCGTCGGGTAGCTGGCGCTGTCGACGATGATTTCCTGCGCCAGGGTCACGGTGTCGCAGGCATGCCTAAACGCTTCGACGTCGAAATCGCCGCCCGGTCCGACGAACTTCATCAGGTTCAGGGACGCCAGGTTGCAAGCCGAGTCGTCCAGGAACATGTACTCGGAACACGGATTCGATGCGTTGATGCGCGCCGTGGTCTTCGAAGTATGCCAGCGATTAATGGTGGTGTCGTACTGCATGCCGGGATCGCCGCACTGGTGCGTGGCTTCGGCAATTTCGCGCAGCAGCTCCTTGGCGCGATGACGCTTCTTCGGCTGGCCATTCGCCACCGAGCGCGTCCACCAATCTTCATCGGCCACCACGGCTTCCATGAATTCGTCGGTGACGCGCACCGAGTTGTTGGCATTCTGAAAAAAGATTGAGCTGTAAGCTTCGCCGTCGAGCGTTGAATCGTAGCCCGCTTCGATCAGCGTGTGCGCTTTCTTTTCCTCCTTGGCCTTGCACCAGATGAACTGGCCGATGTCCGGATGATCGATGTTCAGGATGACCATCTTTGCGGCGCGGCGCGTCTTGCCGCCACTCTTGATGACTCCGGCGAACGCATCGAAACCCTTCATGAAGCTGAGCGGTCCGGAAGCGCAGCCACCGCCCGCCAACCCGGCATCCTCTTCGCGCAGCGGCGAAAGATTGGAGCCCGTGCCCGAGCCCCACTTGAACAGCATGCCCTCGGTCTTCGCGAGATCGAGAATGGATTCCAGCGTGTCGCCCACCGAGTTGATGAAACACGCCGAGCACTGCGGACGCGACTCGCCTTTTTTCAACTTCACGATCTTGTCGATTGCTTCGTCCCAGTAAAAACCGTAGCCGCGCGATTCCTTCACACCCACGTTGAACCAGACCGGCGAGTTGAAGCACGCCTTCTGGGTGAGCATGATGTGCGCGAGCTCGTTGCGGAAATTTTCCGAATCCTCGGCGGTCTTGAAATAGCGGCCGGCGGCGCCCCAGCCGGTGATGCTGTCCACTACTCGATGGACCAGTTGACGCACGCTGCGCTCGCGGTCGGGCGAGCCCATTTTGCCGTGAAAATATTTGCTGACCACGATGTTGGTGGCGGTCTGCGACCAGTCCGCCGGCATCTCAACGTCGTTCTGCTCAAAGATGATGGCGCCCTTGTCGTTGGCGATGGCGGCCGTCCGCAGTTCCCAGACGATATCGTCGTAGGGCGTCTTGCCCGGCTCAAGTTTCTGAGTGAAATACTTCGGGAAGCTAACGCCTTGGCGCTGGGCGATGGCGAGGGGGTTTTTGCTTGTCCTTTCCAACTCTTCCATTTTACCGCTGCTGCTCAGGGCGACGCTCGGGTGGGCCATCTGTCTCTCCTAAAATATCGGGGCTTAATACAATTGTCACAAACGAAGGCTCGTTTTGCGGCTGTCTGCAATCATGCCGCAATATGTAGTACGAGGTCAAGAACTTTATCTATATACGGTGCAGTACCTTACAAAGGGCGGGTGACGGCGGTAAAAACACAGGGGGACTCGTTTTCGAAGGGACCTAACTCCTTTGTTTCAGAATAAGTTATTTACAATCATATATTTACAGCAGCAAAGAATAGCTCAATTCATAGCCTGAACGTAACGTTTGATAACATCTTTCCTCGCCCGCTATTTCGAAATTGTCACGTAAGCACCGTCGGGCGTCTGGAGACTATTGAGGATCGCCACGATCTTCTGATCGCCGGCGGAGACGGTCATTGGAACGACGACGTTCAGTTGATAGAGGCCGGCGCCGGTTATGCCGGCGAACTGGACTGTGGCCGAGATACCGCCGATGGTCACCGAGACGCGATCCATGTCCGGCGCGGCGCCGCTGAATACCTGGCCCGAAGGCACCGCTGGATTGGTTGGCCCGAATCCGGTTCCGTACAATTCCAGGATCTCACCCGGTTTGGCAGGCCGCGACGTGACGCTCGATCCAAACAGCCCGGCCGGACCAAGGAAGGTGGCCGTTCCATCGGAATTGGCAACCAGCGCCGCGACGTACTTGCGGCCCTGGGGATCGAACATGAAAAAACCTGGGGCGTCCTGTTGGAGCTGCGCGACGGCTGAGTCGCTGGTCCCGTTGGAATTCTTAACTGTCACGCTGACTGGTCCGAGCGAAGAATCGTCCGGAGCTTGAAAGTTGATCTGCGTCGGACTGATGAAGTAAATCGCAGCGGGCTTGTTGTTCACCGTTACGCTCACGCCGTCCAGACTGGTGGGCAGCATCCCGTTGACGATTTCCGTGCCTGCATTCCAGATGCGCGTCGTGGTGGAGAGATTAGTTCCGAAGATGGTAGACCACGAGCCGGATTCAATGCCCGTTTGAAAGCTGGCGCCATTTACCACCGATGAAATGGTTGGCCGATTCCCGCCGCCCGCGGATTGCGGCGTCAACACATAGTTAGCCGTATAGATGTGATCGCCAGTATTAGCGCCATCGTTGTTCGCCGCGTTGGCGGCAACGTAAATGTGCACGTTGCCGGCGTTGGACGCGGGCGGCGTCCAAACGATGGAGATTGTATTAGAGGAGAACGGAGCGCTGTGCTCGATGAACTGCACGGGCGAATTCTGAGGACATCCTTTGCTTCCCTTGAAGCTGCCGTTGTCGCACAGCACTAGCTGTTGAGTACCGGCGGTGAAATCGCCGGCCTGGCCATTCGACAGATTGCTTTCGAGACGGGCAGTCATTTGAAACCCGTAGACTTTGGCCTTTGAGTCGGTGATAACCAGGCTGAAGGTCTGTTGCACTCCGGGAGTGTAGGTCAACCCATTCTGAAAATTGACCGCGACTTTACCGCCGCCACCGTTGATTGGAGTGCCTGTATGGCAACCCGAACTAGCGCAGGCGAGCGGATCGTCGCCGGGCGCGCCGGTGTGCCGCGGGTCCGGCCCAGCCGCATGACCGTAGATAAGGGTGGCAAGCAAGATCAACGCCGCAAGGAACCCGATCGTTTTGCTCATTCCACTTTGCTAAACACAGTGGAATCGGTTTTGGCGCGGTGCTTAATGAAAGGTTCATCAAAGGCAGGTGATCGGTGGACGGTGATCGGTGATCGGTGGACGGTGATCGGTGGACGGTGATCGGTGGACGGTGATTAGTGGACGGTGATTAGTGATCGGCGGCCGCCCTACCCGCCGATAGCGTACATGGGGCGGGGCGGGGCGACGAATTGCGAACTGTTGATTTCATGGCCGATCCATTTTTTGTAGACTGTGGCCCGGATCGTGGCCGCAATCTCTTCATCGGGGGCGCCGTTGCGAAGCAGGGTCTTCACATCGGTCTCTTCAATCGCGAACAAGCAGTAACGCAATTTGCCGTCGCTGGTGAGGCGGATGCGGTTGCAGTTCAGACAGAACGGGCGGCTCACGGACGCAATGAATCCTACGCGGCCGATGCCGTCGGCGAAGCGATATTCTGTGGCCGGGGCGCGCGGATCGCGGTCCGGAATTTCGACCAGAGGCGCGATCTCCCGCGACAAAGTCTCGATCATTTCGTCGGCGGTCAAGACGCTGTTGCGGGCCCAGATGCCCTGCGAATCGAGCGGCATAAATTCGATGAAGCGAATTTCGATTCCATGCTCGCGCCCAAAGCGGGCCAGGGGAACGAGGTCCGGCTCTAACAGATTCTTGACGGCGACTGCGTTGATTTTGATGGGGCCAAATCCAAGACGGAGCGCAACCGCGAGGCCGTCCAGAACTTTGTCGAGATCGTCGCGGCGCGTGATGCGAAGAAAGCGCTCACGGTCCAGAGTGTCGAGGTGAACGTTGAGCCTGCGCAGTCCTGCACCGTATAACGCCTCGGCATGCCGGGCCAGCAAAACGCCGTTAGTAGTCAGCGCAATGTCCTGCACGCCAGGAATGCCTGCCAGCTTGCGAATCAGCACCGGCAAATCTTTGCGAACCAGCGGCTCGCCGCCGGTGATGCGCAGCTTGGTGACGCCCAGCGAAACCGCCACGCGGGCGAAGCGCTCGATCTCTTCGAAGGAGAGAATCTCCTCGCGCGGCATATATTTCACGTCGTCTTCCGGCATGCAGTAGAAGCACCGGATGTTGCAGCGGTCCGTCACGCTGATCCGGAGATTGTCGTGTATGCGATCGAAAGTATCAATGAGTGGACTGATCACGGTGTCTATTTCACAGCCAGCATACGCTCAATGGGAAGCGCGGCGCGTTGCATGATTTCGGGAGAGAGGTCCACGCGCGGCGCGAGATTCCGAAGGCACTCGCGCAGTTTCTCAAGAGTGTTGCGCCGCATGTACGGGCATTCGCTGCAATTACAATTTTCATTCGGAATGAAATGGAAGCGCTTGTGAGGCGCAAGTTTTTGCAGCGAATTCAGGACACCGCTCTCCGTCATCACGATGAATTCATCGGCGTCGGATGAAGCGCACCACCGGATAATGGCTGTGGTGGACCCGATGAAGTCCGACATCGCCAAAACATCCGGCGTACATTCCGGATGAGAGGCCACCAATGCGCTGGGATGCTCCGCGCGCGCCCTGGCCAAGCGGCGGGCGGGAAACGTGGCGTGCACAATGCAAGCGCCCTGCCAGATCTTCATGTTCTCGCGCCCGGTCTGCTGCTTCACGTAGTTGCCTAGATTGATGTCCGGCAAAAACAAAACTGTTTTGTCGACGGGAATGGAATTGACGATCTGTACGGCATTGCGCGAGGTGCAAAGAATGTCGCTTTCCGCTTTCACTTCGACCGACGTATTGATGTAACTGACTATAACGTGATCGGGATTCGCACGCCGGTAGGCACGCACATCCTCGGCGCGGCAGCTTTCCACCAGGCTGCAACTGGCGTCGCGATCCGGAACCACGACGATGCGTTTCGGATTCAAAACTTTGGCGGTTTCGGCCATGAACCACACGCCGCAGAAGGCGATGACGTCGCCCGCGAAATCACGGGCCTTGCGCGCCAGCTCCAGGCTGTCGCCCACGGCGTCGGCCAGATCCTGAATCTCGGCGTCCTGATAATGATGCGCCAGAATTACCGCCCGCCGTGCCTGCTTGAGATCGAGAATCTCATCGGTTATGGAGGTTAGGGTCAGCATGAGAGAAATATCGCCACTGACTAGATGAAATTCCAGTGTAGCAGGATGCAGTTTTGGTACACTTAATTACATAGAGGTACGCATGACCCGCCTGTGGCGCAATTTTGGCTTTATTTTCATAGCTTGTAGTGTCTTTGGTCTTCTGAAGGCCCAACCCGTCCTGACTTGTCAATCCACCGCCGTTCCGCCCATTGTGGCCGGGGAAGGCATCACCGAGAGGATTGGCGACATTGTTATGAGCTGCACCGGGGGAACTCCGGGGGCTCAAGTTACCGGAAATTTTTCCGTCTTTTTGAACGTAAATATCACGAATCATGTGTCCGGAAATACGGTCACCGATGTCGTGTTCACTGTCGACAACGGTTCCGGGCCACAGCCGGTGAATACGCCCGGCATGCTGGTGGCCACCAATCAACTGGTGTACAACGGATTGAGTTATACGTTGTCGTCCATGGGATCGGCGCTGCTGCGAATCGCCAACATCCGCGCGGCGGCGAACCTTACGGGGCTGGGTCCGAACCATCCCATCAACGCATTTCTCAGTTTCAATCTTACGGGACCGCCGTCTACCAACAGTCAGCTTCTGGTTGCGACGGCGGAGCCTGCGCTGCTCGCCAGCTTCTCGTCGAAGATAGTTTGCGCGCCGAATGGTTCGCCGCTGTCCGACAATCCGGCAAGCTTCGCGAGTTTTCTGGCATCGCGCTCTATCTTCAATTCAACGCGCGTGACGGAAGGGTTTGCGGACGCCTTCAATCCGCGCAGCGCGCCAGCGAATCTGAATGCGAATTCAGGGACGCGTGTCATTGTGCATTACAGCGGTTTTCCGAATAGCGCGCGATTGTTCGTCCCGGATGTCATTGCCGGTTCGGACGCTGTACAGCCGACGGCGGCGGGCGATTTTGGACTGGTTCCTTCCGGAGGCCGCTACGCTCCCACCGGTATTGGATCGCTTCTTCTGGCGCGCGTTGTGAACACGGATGCAAACGGCGCGGGCGGCAGCGTGGTCTACGTCCCCGGACCTCCCGGTTCTGGCGTGGTCAGTTTGGATTCGATGCGCGAGTTGACCATCGTCAATGGGCAGACCTTCGCCGTATACGAAGTGGTGGACGCGGATCCGCATGCGGTGGAATTCGCGCAGTTTCCGACGGTTTTGGGTCTTGCGGCTGGGGCCAGCACTGGAGTCCAGACGTTCGAAGACGTCTCGCTGGCGCCGGTTTCCACGGTCTACACGGCCAGTTCGACAGATCCTATTCCGCGATATCAGGCGATTGCCCCCGCGACAGACTGCAACCTGCTCAACGACTGCGGCGCTTCGTACTTTCCAAAACTATTCGTAGATACAACTCCGATGCAGTTCACCGCGCAGGCTGGATCGAATTTCCAGGTGGCCTACACGCGAGTGAACAATCAAGGCGGCGGGAACATGCTTTGGAACGCCACCGTCCGTTACACAAACGGGTCCGGCTGGCTGCGTGTCGATCCTACGAGCGGCATCAATAACGCGACGATTCGGGTGGACGCGCTTCCAGCAAACCTCACTGCCGGAATCTACAATGCAACGCTGACGGTGGACGCCGGTCCGGTGGCGGGTTCACGGGTGGTACCGATTACTTTGACTGTGAACGCCGCGCCGCCACCAGCTCCGTCGCCCGCTGTGACCACGATTGTGAACGGGGCGAGCTTCGCGCCGGGCTTCGTCGCCCCTGGATCGATCGCGACCATTTTTGGCACGAAATTCATGGGCGCTAGTGTGGGCGTGACTTTCGACGCGATGCCGGCTAAGATTCTATTCGCGGGCGACACGCAGTTGAACGTGATGATCCCGATGGAACTCGGCGCCAGGACGTCGGCTAAGCTGGTCGTGACCGTGGATGGTATGTCCAGCGCGGCCCAGGGCATCAGTCTCGCTCCGTTCGCGCCGGCTATTTTCAAGAACGGAATCCTGAATCAGGATTACAGCTTGAACGTTTCGGGCAGTGGTGCGCGGCCGGGTACTGTGATTCAGATCTTCGCGACCGGTCTGGCGGGCGACGGCGCGATCACGGCGAAGATCGGCGATCTGGTCATACCGCAGCCGAACTACGGAGGCCCGGCGCCGGGCTTGATTGGTGTGCAACAGGTGAACGTTGCGCTGCCATCCGACTTGACCGGTCCTACAGCCAATGTGTCAGTCTGCGGTGTCATGAAGTTCGCTGAGCCAGTATGCAGCCCGGCGGTGCAGGTGATGCTGGCCCAGTAGAGGCGCATGGCCGACTCGACCTACGACGCGATTCTGATTCTCTCGTTCGGCGGCCCGGAGAAACACGCCGACGTAATTCCGTTTCTTGAAAACGTCTTGCGCGGCCGCAATGTTCCGCGCGAGCGGATGCTCGAAGTGGCGGAGCACTATTATCATTTCAACGGCCGGAGCCCGATCAACGATCAGAATCGCGCGCTGATCGCCAGCCTCGAAAGTTTGCTCGCAACCAGCGGCCCGCGGCTGCCGATTTACTGGGGGAATCGCAACTGGCATCCGTTTCTGGCCGAGACACTGCGGAAGATGCGGGACGACGGAGTGGGAAAAGCGCTGGCTTTCGTCACGTCCGTATTCAGTTCGTACTCGGGGTGCCGTCAGTATCTGGAAGACATCGAGCGAGCCCGGGCGGAAGTGGGCGAAGGTGCGCCGCAGGTGGACAAGCTGCGATCGTTCTACAATCACCCGCTGTTTGTGGAAGTGCAAGCGGAACGAGTGCGGGCGGCTCTCGATCAAATCCCCGCTGAACGAAGAGCAGCCTGCCGGATTCTTTTCACCGCGCACAGCGTTCCCAAAGCAATGGCCGAGACCAGCGACTATGAAGCGCAGCTCAACGAAGCGTGCCGGCTGGTAGCCGACAATTGGCGCCTGGTGTTTCAAAGCCGCAGCGGCGCGCCCGGCCAGCCTTGGCTGGAGCCCGATGTCGGCGATGTCCTGCGGGGCATGGATTCGGGCCAGGACGTGGTGGTCGCGCCCATCGGATTTATTTCCGATCATATGGAAGTGCTGTACGATCTGGACACCGAAGCGCAGGCCATTGCGGCCGAGCGCGGCGTGAACATGATTCGTGCTGGAACGGTGGGCGTCCATCCGAAATTCGTGGGCATGATCCGCGAGCTGATTCTGGAACGAATGGGGGCTTGCGAAGCGCGCGCGGTCGGCAAGTGCGGGCCGAATCACGACGTGTGCCCGGCCGATTGTTGTCCCGCGCCCGCGCGACGCCCCAACTCCGCGCGCAGCGAGCCTTCTCCACGCGCCATCGCCCAACGGTGATTGGCGGAGAACACCGGTTTCAGCAAGAACGAAAGGTAGCGCAGCAGCGACTTTTCAGCGCGAATTTTCCAGTCGTAAACGATGTCTACCAGGCGCCCATTTTGCTGGAACGTCCACACGCCGGCGCCGTCGAAATCACCCCAGGCTTCGAGTGAGTATCCGTGTGGAGAGCGCGATTCGGTCACCCGGAAAAACCAGTGCAATGTGTACGGCAGCCAGCCCTTGGTGTGCAACTCCACCACCTTTCCGACACCGTCCGCGCCTCCTGGTTCAAGCACTTTTACGGCAAGGTAGACCGACGGCC
>DATDHK010000392.1:0-5407 GCA_036521635.1 Bryobacteraceae bacterium
GGCCGGCGTGATCCAAAGCGATCTGTTGAGCCCGCTGAACCCGGGTACGATCAGCCAGTATCCGGATCCCGGCAATCCGGATTCGACATTGCAGATCGGCGGCTATGTGCCGATGCAGAACTTCGCCGGACCCGCCGGTCCGGATGTTCCTTTTCTAAAAGCGGTCGGGCCGGGCGACCTTTCCTGGGGAGTGGCCTACGACGATATCCGGAACGTATACTCCTTCTACGATGCGTTGCCGCAGCCCGCGGGCACGAGCGTCTACACGTATAGCATCGTCGGCTGGTACGCCGCGCCGCCCGCCGATCCGATGTACGTCATGCCCACCGGCACGCCCGATGAATGGCGGCAAGCGGTGGAGAAGCAATTTTCATGGTCGGTGGGAGACACTCTGGCGGACGTCCAGAACGCTCAAGCCGCGTGGGAGGCGTGGCAGAGCGCTCACGGCCTCAGCGGCACATTTGATCCGTCCGATTTGAATCTCCCGCCGCAACTGCTCCAGGCGATTCAGAATTGGGTGAACTGGCGGACGGCCAACGGGATCCCCGGGCCGAAGCCGCCTCTGCCGCAACAGACGCTGTGCCACGGCATGGTCGCGAATGTTCAGTGGAAGGGGCCCGACATCGCTTACGGAAGCGGAGCGCCGAACAACGGTGGAACGGTATTTCCCGCCGTGGCTGTGGGTAACACAGCGGTGGAGGCGATCGCGCGTTGGATCGCCGAGTACGTCGTCAACAGGAATCAGGGATCGCCCGCGGCCATACCGGTGATCGAACGGGCGGTGGAGGCCTTTCAGAAGGGCCTGCTTTTCGACTTGGAAAAAGATCCTGTGAACGTAGAGCGCCAGCTTCACAAAGCACGCTTCAACGCAGGCTTTTCGGGCAAGGTTTGGACCGTGGTGCGGCCGGAGTCCGACGCGCAGGATCCCCAGGAGTTCAGCGGCCAGCAGACCATTCCGCTGACGGTGGAACAGACTGTGGCGCTAATCGCGCTCAACGATCTCCAGTCGCGGCAGAACACAAACAACAGCAAACTCTTCACGCAACGGTTGGAGTTGTTCGCCGTTCAATACAAGCAGATCAATCTTCCGCGCGACCCGCCGCCGGCGATTAAGGCGCTGGTGACCTCGGCGCTAACGGCATTGACGGCCGCGGTTACAACCATGCAGACCGCCATCCGGACGCTGCAACAGAATATCGATTCGTCCGCGGGGGTGTTGCGAGGGTTACTGGGCGACGTGTACGAGCTCCGGCTGGTGGACCTGCCGGCCTCCTTCACTCCCAACGATCCGGTAGTGCTGGTGGCGAACGCGAAGGCCGATACGAAACTGGCGGCGCCCGGAGCCTACTCCGACGACGACACGCTGTTTACGCGATTCACCGGCCAGACTATCGTTGGCATCGAGACCGATTACACCGGCGACGGTCTTCCGAGCGACCCGCAATTAATCGGCCCGGCCGATCTGCTGAGTGCCGTCACAATTCCACAAGGTAACGGCATACCCAAAGAAGTTCCGGACCTGTGGCTGGAAACGTTGTTCCTCGATACCAACAACGCGGCCCTGCTGGCGACGCTGTATTTTCAGAAGCGGCGGATTCCGCCACCCGATGGGGCCATCGCCCGGCTGACCACTTTCATACAAGGACAGCAGACCGCGCCGTGGAACGATACGTCGGCGTTGGGAGTCACCGCACGCGCGCTGGCCGCCGCCATGGGCTTGCAAGGCGTGCCGCCCTCCAAGGTCGCGGTCGAGTTCCGCACGGGCCAGCCGTGGACCCCGATCTACGTGGATTGGAAAGTGCAGTGGTTTCCCACTTCGATGGATCCCTCCGGCCAGTTTGCGGATTGGACCCTGGGCGAGATCGACTATGAGTGGACCGGGACGAATGTGCCGCAACCTGCGTTGCCCATCGTGTTCCAGGGCCGCACGGTCCTGAACGTCAAACTGGCGCAAGACATCGCGCGCCAGATCGAGACATTCAAGAACGATCCGAACTACCGGTACTTGGACCAGTTCATTATCGAGGACTTGGAAGAAGTCGCGCAGGTGATCGGCACCTTCGACATCATGACCCAGTCGCTCGGCGGATTCACCCAGCAACTGGTTACGCGCATGGTTGCGCCCAATCAACAACCCGGCGGAGACTTGCTGGGCAACACACCGGTGAGCTTTCAACCCGTGGCCGGAGACATCAATGCGCAAACGCCTTTGCCCTTTTTCCCCATTCGCTCCGGGCACTTTCTCTTCCTCGATCTATGGGTGGTTGATTCCTACGGGCAGATTCTGCGCGGGAAGGATCCGGGCCTTGGCTCCATTCCAAACCTGATCCGCTCGGAAAGCATGATCACGCCCGGCGCGGCCAACGCCGCTTACGTGCAACTACCGCCGCGCGTCGCGCAGTCGTCGCTCGGCGGCTTCGCGTTGCTGGACGCCGATGACGACACCATCCCCTCCAACTCGTCGGACCTGACGACGGCGATCTGCGGCTGGGCGATGGTAAACAACCTGGATCAGTCGCTGATGCTGTTCGACGCGGCGGGAAATAATCAAGGCGCGGTAATTCTGGTGGATACCGATGTGAGCCAGAGTAATCCTTCGGGCTCCGCCGTGCGCTGGGATACCGTGCCCGGGTCCAATGCCCAGCTCGGTGGGCCGCCGATTCTTGCTAACGCACATCTCCAGGCTTTCACCACGGGCTTGCTGCAAGCGGGATTGAAGAGCGGCGGGCAGGCGCTGCTGGACTTGTTCTATGCACTCGATTCCGCGCTGTGGCAGATCGAGCCGCGATCAGATTCGGGCAATCTGGCGGTGCTGGTGGGGCGGCCCCTGGCGGTGGTGCGCGCGCGGCTATCGCTCGATCTGCAAGGGAATCCGGACTACAACCAATCCTGGAGCGTGACTGGACAGTTCTATGCGGACAACGGCGTCTACAAGCCGAAACCGCCGCCATTTGTAGCGGTGAACCAATTCCAGTTCCGCGTGGGCGATCTCGCCGACGGCAATAACGGTGTGCTGGGTTATTTCCTGAATGACGACTACAGCCGGTTTTACGCCGTGTACGGCGCTTCGATCAAAACATCGGGTCTGCTGCACGCTGTCCAGGAGGGACGACGCGCGGAAACTTCGCTGATGAGCGCTCCCGGCGCCGGCGACAGCGGCTACGTCGCATGGGACCACCTGATCCCGCTGGCGCCCGACAGCGCGCCGGTCTATCTTACGATTCTGCTAGACCCGCGCGGCGCGATTCCCGTCGTCAGCGGGAGTCTTCCCGTGAGCGATACGGTGCTGGCCCCGGGTCCGGTCACCGCGGCGCTCACCAACATGGAAGTGAACTTCCGTGCCGGTCCGCTGCTGGTGGAGCCCGCTGCGGTTCGCATGCCGATCCCCGCCGAAATTCAGGGACAGTGGTCCTGGGTTGCGCGCACTGACGTGACTTCGTGGGCCGATCCGGCGCCCATCCAGATGCAAAACGCGGTGGCGACACTCGACGACCAGCCGCCGAGCTTGCGCGAGGGCTGGGTAACTCTCTCAGGAGCGATCAAGAAATGACCATTCACGAGAGGCTCGAACGGCGGCGATGGAGGTCGTCGCTTGCGGCCGCGAACGGCGCAACTTTGCTGGCCTATTCGGTGAATCCGAGTCAGGCCTTTGTCGGCTTGCAGACCACGCTGACGATCACCATAACGAACAACACGGGCGCGGCGATTTCGCTGGTGGGGGGCCGTAACGGCGACGAGATGTTGCTGACCATTCCCGCCCCGCCAACCTTCCAGGGCGCAAACGCACTCACTAACAACATCGATTTCAGTTGCGTCGCCCTGACCCCCGGATACGCGTGCGGCCAGCAGGGACAGGGCAGTCCCACATTTTCCGTGCGACCGATGGGCAGCCAGACGCTGGCGCAAGGCGCTTCCATCCAAGTCACTATTGGACCGATGACCATCGATTCCACTCTCGGATCGCCGTCTATTCAGGTTCAGGAATACATTGGAACGAATACGGGAACCGGTGCGATCACGGTGCAGAAGATTCCCCAGACGCTGGCGGTCATCGCGTGGCTGAGTCCGTGGATCGTTGGGCTCGGAATACCCAGCACTTTGTATTGGCAGTCGTTCGGAGGCACGAACGTCACGGTGTTCGGTTTTCCTACCGGCACGGGACAGAAGAGCTTTCCGGTCACCGGCAAACCACCGTCCCAGACCTCGACCGCGGTGACCGTGCGAAGCAACGAATCGCAGCGCACCTATACGGCGCAAGTGAGCACCAACGACGGCAAACATGCGCAGACGTCCGTCACGCTGACGCAGCAACCGCCTTTGATCACGAGCTTCGCGACCACTCCCACGCCGCCGCCAAATCCATTCGATCCGAGCACCAGCATTCTGCTCAACTGGACGACGTTGTTCTCCTCGCGCGTCTATCTGCTCACGCCTCGGGGGCAGATGAATCAGGCGCCGCCCAATCCTTCGGCGCCGATGAGCGTCAGTCCGGGCCTGGACGCGCTGGCGGGAGCAGCCAGTCCTTCGCAGATTCCGCCCAACGCAATCTACCAGCTTTCGGCGCAAGGCTATCTCAATACGCCAACCCAGGCCATCGTCATTCAACTTGGCCCAATGGGCGTGCTGTATTTCAAGTACATGCAGATGGACAACCAGGGAAACCTGTCATCCGTGGCGTTTGAGCTGGACGGCCCTTGGCCTAACGGATCGCAGATGGTGCAGGCGCCGAACCTCAACACGTTGACTGTTTATCAACCCGGCGGCGGCGCCACCGTGATGTATCTCGGTCCCGGCGATACCGTACATCCTCAAGTGCGGTACTTCAACTACGCACCCGCTCAAGGCGGAGGCTTCACGCTGACTTGGGTGACTGCGAATCTCACGTCGCTGGTGTTGAATCCCGGGAACTACCAGGTGCCCGCGGCACAGACCGGCAAGGGGACGCATACCGTCACTCCTTCCGTGGACACGGCCTACGTGCTCACGGGCACGGCCGCGAACGGGCAGACGGTAACCAGTACGCTGGACGTGGAAATATCCGGTAAGGATTGACGTCCATAATCGTCTCGACGATCTTTCCCGGATCGTTCACGGGCTGGGAATTTCACTAACGTTCAAGACAAGCATCGAGATGAGTCTCGATGCGGCAGCCTGAAGGCGCCTGAAGGCCGCGCCACGAGTTAATTTAATCGAGCGGCGTGGCATGCGAACATGACACACTGAATATATGGCTAGAGGTTGGGAAAGCAAATCGGTTGAAGATCAGATCGAATCCGCCGAGGCCAGACGCGCCGCCACCCGGGGTAAACAACTCACCGCCATGGAAGCTGAACGAATCAGACAACGCGAACATCTGCTGCTATCGCGCACGCGCGTCCTGCACGATATCGAGCAGGACGCGCGTGCG
>DATDHK010000393.1:0-2168 GCA_036521635.1 Bryobacteraceae bacterium
ATCCGCACACCGGTCTCGTTGGTCCGCTGCGTCACCGAATACGCGATCACGCCATACAATCCGATGGCCGCCAGCAGCAGCGCCACGCCCGCGAAAACACCCAGCAGCATCGTCCGGAAGCGCGGCTGCACCAGTGAACCGGCCACCATGTCGTCCATGGTCTTCACGTTGAACACCGCCAGATCGCCGTCCAGCTTGCGCACCTCGTTGCGCGCCGCGGCCGTCAGCGACGCCGGGTCCGCATTCGTCCGCAACACCAGCGTCATCGTTCCTTCCACGAAACTCATCAGGGCCGGCGGCACCTGCAGGTATTGGTAGTACATCTCGGCATTGACGTCCGCATCCAGGGCGGTGTGCTTCACGTCGCCGACGATCCCGGCGATGGTGCACCATTGGCTGTCGTCGAAGCCGGCCTTCATCCGTTTTCCGATGGGATCCTCGTTCGGCCAGAATCGGCGCGCCATGGTGTTGTTGATCAGGACCACGCCCGGAGTCTTCTCCCCATCAGTGCGCTCGAAGTAGCGGCCCTTCACCAGCGGGATGCCCAGGGCCTTGAAATAATCGGCGCTGGCGGCCCGGTATTTCGCGCGCGGCTGGTCCGCGCTGGCCTCCACCGGCTTATTCTCGATCGTGAAATTCAGGCTGTTGTCCGCTCCGCTCAGCGGCAGATGGCGCGCGATTCCGGCGAACTGCACGCCCGGCAAGCCTTGCAGACGCTCCAGCAGTTGCTTGTAAAACAGCGCCACCTTCCACTCCGAATAGCGGGCTTCGGGAAGCGCGAGCTGCATGGTCAAAACATGATCCGGCCGGAATCCGGGATCGACGTTCTGCAAGCGGACGAAGCTTTGGATAAGCAACCCCGCGCCGGTCAATAGAACGACACAAGCGGCGATCTCCGACACCACCAGCACATTGCGCAATCGCGCTCGTCCGCGCCCGCCCGTATTGCCGCGTCCGCTGGTTTTCAAAATCGAATTCAGGTCTGCGCGGATACCGGCCATGGCCGGGGCCAGCCCGAAGACGATACCTGTCAGCACGGACACGCCGAAAGTGAACGCGAGCACCCGCCAGTCGACCACAATCTCGCTCATCCGCGGCAGATTCGCAGGTCCGAATTTCTGGAGTATCGAGACGCTCCACATGGCCAGCAACAATCCCAATGCGCCGCTGGCCAAGGCCAGCAGCACGCTTTCGGTAAGCAGTTGCCGCGCCAGCCGTCCGGGATTCGCTCCCAGCGCGGTGCGCAACGCGATCTCCTTCTCGCGGCTGCCGGCGCGCGCCAGCAAGAGATTCGCTACATTCGCGCAGGCAATCAGGAGTACGAACACCACCGCCGCCACCAGCGTCCAAAGCGTCGGCCGGATATCGCCCAGCAGTTGATCGCGCAGCGGAACGATTTTCGCGCTCCAGCCCGCATTCGTATCCGGAAACTGTTGTTCAATGCGCGCGGCCACCGAAGCAATATCGCTCTGCGCCTGCTCCGGACTCACGCCCGGTTTGAGATGCGCGATCACCCGCAGCGTCCGAAAGCCCCTTTGGTTCGAATTCTCTTCCTTGTTGTCCAGCGTGTAGGGCATCCACAATTCGGACGGTGTGTCCAGCAGGCGAAAATCGGCCGGCGCGACCCCGACGATGGTATAGCTGTTTCCGTCGACGGTCACGCTTTTTCCCAGGACGTTCGGATCGCCTCCGAAACGCCGCTGCCACAGGCCATGACTCAACACCGCCACTCGATTGTGCCCGGGTTGCGACTCCTCCGGAAAAAAAGTGCGGCCGCGCGCCGCCTTTACGCCCAGCAGCTCGAACGCGCTCGCGGAGATCAGCGCAGTCTCCACTCGTTCCGGCAACGCGCCACCTGTGAGCACCGACGGTTGCGCCCGTAAAGCGGCAATCTGGTCGAAAGCCCGGCTTCGTTCCACCCAATCGCGATAATCGGGCGGCGAAACGCGCTCCCGCAAAATAGCTTTGCTGAGCTTTGTTTCGAAGATCACCACCAGGTGTTCGGGATCTTTGTATCGCAGCGGCCGCAGCAGCACCGCGTCCACCACGCTGAAGATGGCGCTATTGGCTCCGATTCCGAAGGCCAGCGCAACGATCGCCACCAGCGTGGCCCCCGGAGTCTTGGCCAGCATCCGCAAACCATAGCGTATATCTCTGATTAAGGCATG
>DATDHK010000394.1:0-1704 GCA_036521635.1 Bryobacteraceae bacterium
TTCAATTATTGGCTGGTCACACCGGAGCGGGCGGCGGAACCAAACGCCGGGAACTTGGCCCGGGAAACGGTGGGAGTGCCCACGGCGGTGATCGGTTACGTAGTTCAGAGATGCCTGCCTGGTTCCAAACAGGAACGCTTCCGGGATCCGGCGGAAATTGCGCACGCCATCTGCACCGGCCGGGTCAAGGCCGGTGTGATGAACGACAGCATCGCGCAGTCTTCGGTGTTCGCAAATCCGGGCGATTGCCGGCTGCGGCTGTGGCCTCTGCCCGACGCGCAATTGACCGGGGCGGTCGCGGCTTCCCGGAACAATCCAGCGGCGGCCAGGGTGGCGCAAGCGCTGCGCCGCGAAATTTCAGTGCTGGCTCGAGACGGCACGCTCTCCACCATTAACCTGCGCTGGTACGGAACCATCGCCAACGAGACTTATGTGGTGGATACCCTGACGTCGGCCAGGCAGCGCGAACGTTCGTTGAACGCCGCCATTGCCAGCATGGGTATCGCCCTGATGCTGGTGGGCTGGCTGGCGATGAGATTGCGCGTGGCGCGGAAAACGGCGGAGCGCGCCACGGCCGCCAAATCGGAATTTCTGGCGAACATGAGCCACGAGATCCGCACGCCCATGAACGGAGTGATCGGCATGACCGAGCTCACGCTGGACACGCAGTTGACCCGCGAGCAGCGGGAATATCTCAACACGGTCAAGGCGTCAGCCGACTCGTTGCTCATCATCCTCAACGACATTCTGGATTTCTCCAAGGTGGAGGCGGGCAAGCTGGAACTGGTTCCCGGCGATCTCGCCCTGACGGACTCCGTGATCGACGTAATGCATAGTCTCGCTTTCGGCGCGCATCGCAGGAATGTGGAGCTGACCTGCCGCGTCCTGCCGGAAGTCCCGGACTACGTTGTGGGAGATGCGGGCCGGCTGAGACAGATCCTGCTCAATCTGATCGGCAACGCAATCAAGTTCACCAGCGCCGGGGAAATCATGGTGCGCGTATCTATTGAAGCTCAGGGCCCCGCCGGCGTCACCTTGCATTTCATGGTTGCCGACACGGGCAT
This sequence comes from Bryobacteraceae bacterium, assembly GCA_036521635.1. Lineage (GTDB taxonomy): Bacteria > Acidobacteriota > Terriglobia > Bryobacterales > Bryobacteraceae > Palsa-89. The sequence continues at coordinate 1,065 of DATDHK010000394.1, forward strand.
CGGCGTGCCCGCCGACAAACAGAAGATCATTTTCGCTCCCTTCCAACAAGCCGATTCGTCCATCAACAGAAGTTTTGGCGGGACGGGTTTGGGCCTCGCGATTTCATCGCAACTGGTTTCGTTAATGGGTGGAAAAATCTGGGTCGAAAGCCCGTGGCGTGAACCGGGTTGCGACGGCCCGCCGCGCCAGGGCAGCGCGTTCCACTTTACCGCCGCACTCGGTTTGCGGCCAATCGCGGTAGAGCATGCGGTGAAGCGGCAACAGGTCGACCTCGGCGGACTGCCCGTCCTGATTGCCGACGACAGCGCCGCCAACCGCCTGATCCTGGCTGAGCTGGTGCGAACCTGGGGAATGGCGCCGGTCACGGTGGCCAATGGCTTGGCGGCGCTCGAAGCGCTGGAGTCCGCGCACGGCTCCGGCAATCCATTCCCGCTAGCGCTGCTCGACTACCAAATGCCGGGTCTGGACGGTTGCGGCCTGGCCGGACGGATGCGCGAGAATCCCAATTTGAAGGACACGAAGATTCTGATCCTGACGTCCGCCGATAATCGCGACGGCCTGGCGCGCTCGCAACAAGTGCGCGTGGAAGGGCGGCTGTTGAAACCCGTACGCCCGTCCGATCTGCTTTCCGCGACGCTC
>DATDHK010000395.1:0-4691 GCA_036521635.1 Bryobacteraceae bacterium
GGGCGAGGGCACGCTGGTGGGTGTGCCGTCGGTATTCGTTCGCACCAGCGGCTGCAATTTGCGGTGCGCGTGGTGCGACACGCCGTACACGTCGTGGCAGCCGGAAGGCGACGAGCGATCGATCGAATCCATCGCGGAAGAAGTGGAGCGGCATGGCGCATCGCACGTAGTGGTGACCGGCGGCGAGCCGATGATCGCGCCGGAAATCGTGGAGTTGACGCGGCGTCTGGCGGGGCACCTCACGATTGAGACAGCCGGCACGGTGGACGCCGATGTCCGCTGCGATCTGATGAGCATAAGTCCGAAGCTGGCCAATTCGACGCCGGAGGGACGCTGGGCCGGGCAGCATGAGCGGCTGCGGCATCAACCGGAAATACTGAAGAGCCTGATGCGCCGGTTTCCGTATCAACTCAAGTTTGTAATCGCGCAGGCGGATGACATCGCGGAAGTGCGGGCGATTGTCGGCGAGACGAGTGCGCACCGCGAGTGCGTCGTGCTTATGCCGGAGGGCGTCGAGCCGGTTGTGCTGGCGGAGCGGGCTAGGTGGCTGGTTGAAATTTGCAAGTGGGAAGGCTACCGTTTCAGCCCGCGCCTGCACATCGATTTGTGGGGCAACCGGCGAGGCGTCTGATTTTAACTGAGGTCGTATCCCGTGGTGGCGATGTGGACCGGCAGGGTTTCCGATTCGTGACCGTGCAGGGCGAAAATCTGGCGCACTAAGTCGCACACCTGCGCATATTCCTTTTCATAAAAAACCAGAATCGACGGGCCCGCTCCGCTCAGCGCGCAGCCCAGCAAGCCGGGGGCGCGCAGGTTGACGATCTCCTCCAAACCTGGCACCAGCGAATAGCGGTATGGCTGGTGCATTCGATCTTCAAAAGCGGCAGGGAACGCGCTGGTCGTCCCGGTGGCCAGGGCGGCGATCAACAGAGCGCTGCGCTGCACATTGAAAACGGCATCTTGCCGTGAATATTGGTCGGGCAAGACTGCGCGGGCTGCGGCCGTCGGCAAAAGGAAATCGGGCACTACGACCGCGACATCGTAAATTGCCGGCAGCTCCAATCGAACGGCGCGCGCCACACCGCCGGCATCAATCGCGCTGGCCACAATCGAACCCAGGACGCACGCCGCGACATTGTCCGGATGCCCTTCGATCTGCGCGGCCTCGTCCAGAATCCGGTGGGGCTTCCAGTGCAGCCCCAGCAGTTGATCGGCGATCACTACGCCGGCCGTGAGCGCCGCGGCGCTGGATCCGAGGCCCTTCTCAATCGGAATATCGTTGTCGATGTGCAGCGCGATCGGATGCAAAACATCGCCGACGTCCCGGGCGACGCGAAGGGCCGTCTGCCAGATCAGGTTTTCTTCGCCGGTGGGAATGCGGTCGGCATCGCGGCCGGTGGCGCGAATCGTCAACTGGTCCGCCGGCTCGAACGTGCACGTCAGATAAAGTCCGAGCGCGAGACCCAGCGCATCGAAGCCGGGGCCCAGGTTCGCACTGGATGCGGGGACGCGTAGTTTCACAGCCTCACGACGCGTCCGCCGCGGCAGGATTCATAAACCGAGATCACCAGCTCGATGGCCTTATATCCATCTTCGCCGGATGACAGAGGCTTTCGGCCGGTACGGATTGCATCGCCGAAATCGAGAAACTGGCGTTCGAACGGAGCCAGCGAAATGGCCATGGGATCGGACGCGCCGGATGCAACTTCGCGGTCCACGGGCGCTGGTTCGCCCGAATCATTTTCGACGTCCCATGTTGTAAGCTTGTCGCCCGAAATTACGGCCGCGCCCTTGGTCCCGTGGATTTCGACGCGTTCGGGATAGCCCGGCCAAAAAGCCGTCGAAGCCTGAATTACTCCGGTGGCGCCCGATGAATATTTCAGAATGGCCGTGACAACATCCTCGGACTCGATTTTGTGCAACGCCCCCAATTGCCAATATCCGAAAACTTCCGAGATTCCTCCCGTCAGCCACAGCAAAATATCCACTTGATGGATGGCCTGATTCATCAGCGCGCCGCCGCCTTCGGCCGCCCAGCTTCCTTTGATGGCGCGCGAATAATAGGCGGCTGAGCGGAACCACTTTACGTATGCGTCCGCCTGGAGAATCTTGCCGAGACGTCCGGCATCCAAGGCGCGGCGCAGGAACTGCGTTGAATCATCGAAGCGGTGTTGGCTCACAACTCCGAGCTGAATGCCGGCGCTCTTGGCGGTATCGATCATTTCGCGCGCAGTCGCCAGATTTGTGGAAATAGGCTTTTGCACCTGGACGTGCTTCTTAGCGGCGGCGCAAAGCTGGATCGGCTGCAGACGAAAATCCGGAAACGTGCAAACGTCCACATAGTCTACGCGCGGATGCCGGCACAGCTCTTCGTACGCCGGCACGAATTGGCAACCGTACCGGTCCGCGAACGCGCGTCCGCTTTCCGCATTTATGTCGGTGCACGCGGTCAGCTCATAGCCGATATTCTTGTACGCTTGCGCGTGCTTGTGCGAAATAGCTCCGGTGCCTATGATTCCAACTCGTATTAAATAGGTCCTTGGTTACTTATGTTAGCCCGTTGTTCGAGCCGCAGACGCTGACTTCCAAACCCAGATTGCGGAACGCCGCGGCCTTCACCGCCAGGGCTTCATTCGCGGCTTCGGCGCCGGGCGCATATGCTACCTGGATGTGATTCGACTTGTGGCGCGCCATCATTTGATCGCGTGTGATACCGTACGTGACCGCGTGCATGATGGGCCACTGCCGCGTGGTGATTTGCCACCGGCGCTCGGTCTCTTCCCGCGGCAATTCACGGACCGCGGCGCGTCCCAGGTCCGCTTTTAGTTTGCCGTTATCGACGAAAACGCGGCTCCACACAATTTCACCCGGCTTGCTGACGCCCTTCACGGTGCCGCCGCCGAGCCGGAAATACATGGGCGGCTGACGCTCGCTCACGACGCCCGCGTAACCCCCAATGAAATGCCGCGGCGGAGCTGCGCCGCTGATTTCGAAGACCCACACGAACTCGCCGTTGTACTCTTCGCCGTAGCGCACATCGTGCAGCGTTGTTTCCGGGTCGAAGCCGAGCTTGGTCCAGATGCGATTCGTTAGCAGGGCGTCCAGGCCGGCGCACTCATCCACTTCATTGAAATGCGGCAATGCGCGCTTGGGATACAGCTCGCGGCGATCGCGCGAGAACACCGGAGGGCGCTCGGAGTTATTCAGCAGGCCCTCGGCCAAGTCGGACGCAGGCGCGAGGTCCTTCAAACCCTGCTGATACTGTATGCCGATGGCGCCGCAGCCAAATTCATCCGCGATGCGAACGGCGGCGATATACATCTTGCACTGCTGCAGAATCTGATCGTCGGTGAGATCGGTCTCGGGGTCGGGGCCGGTCATGAAACGAACGCCGTTGTCGTTGAGCCAATTTCTGATCGTTTGGGCTTCCAGATCCGTAGTGCGCAACATTTCCGCGTACAGCGCGGATTGGCTGAGCCGTTCCTTGTACACGCCCGTGGGATGCAGCAGCTCATCGGGAATAATCGCGTTGTACATGCCCATGCAGCCTTCGTCGAAAATTCCGAGGATGGCTTTGTCGCGCTGCAATGTTTCCGAAATTTCACGCGCGGCGGCTTCGGCGGTGTCCGGCAATTTGAAATCCTGAAGAGCCTGCACGTGGCTGGTATCGTGCGCCAGCGGTTCACCATCGAGCCAGCGCTTCAATCCCGCGATAAAAAAATCGTCGGTGAAATCGGCGCTCCAGAGCGTGTCGTATCGAACGCCGGCCTTGGTCAGCGATCCGTTGAGGTTGAGCATTCCCACCAGTCCGGGCCATTCGCCGCTCCAATTCGCGACCGTGAGAATGGGGCCTTGGTGCGAGTTGAGTCCATGCAGCACGTGATGGCTGTACTGCCAAACGGCTTCCACCACCATCAACGGCGCGGCGCGCGGAATCTTGCGAAAAACCTCCATGCCGTATTTCTGGCTGTCGATAAATCCATGTTGTTTGACGGAATCGAAGGAGTGCCCGCGCTCGACATTGCGCCCCGCTTTGCGAATCGCATCCGTGACGGCGGCTTCGACGCGCTCCTGCGCGGGCCAACATTTTTGATTCGCGGAAAGGCGCAGATCGCCACTGGCGATCATAACGATGGCGTCGGACATTCAACGTTATTGTGCCACGAGTAGCGCGGCAAATCTGCTGCGCGAAAAGAGAAGCAGGCATGCTATCTTGAGAAAGAACGTCTCTCCTGCAGTAGCTCCGGGCCGGTAGCTCAGTTGGTAGAGCATCGCACTTTTAATGCGGTGGTCGCGGGTTCGAGCCCCGCCCGGCTCACCACAGCTTCTTACGCGCAATCAGCAGGATACGGTTCTCCCCTTGGCCGCGTACGATAGGCGTACGATACTCGGGCCAGGGCCGGAGTATGCTGACGCTTTATCGCCGCCACAAAAGAGCTTGCCCCCATACGGACCGCTATCTCAAACAGGACTCCCGCCGGTGTCCTGTCTGGGTCGAAGGAATCGTGAATGGGGTCTATCATCGGCAATCCCTCAAGGTTGCTTCTTGGGAACAGGCCGAACAGATCCGCCGCCAGATGGAAGAGGGGAGACCCGCCGCCGCTCCCTCCATCGACTCTGCCTTGGACGCATTCCTCGCGGAGCAGAAGGCCAGGGCGCTTGCACCGGCCACTCAGCGCAAGCACTACGTG